>DATHFI010000534.1:0-3756 GCA_035490275.1 Planctomycetota bacterium | reverse complement strand
TGGCGCAGGAGAGCGGTGATCTCCTGGGTCGCCTCCGTCATGGCGGACGCGGACGTCGCGGTGACGTAGAGCATTTCGACGTTGTTGAAGGCCGACCCCTGGAGCACGCGCTTGACGGTGGTCCAGGGAAGAAGGACCAGGTCGTCCTGGTCCATTCCATACGCGTTGGTCCCCTTCTTCGCCAGGACGCCGACGACGCGGAAGGGCATGTTCTTGATCCGGATCGTCTCGCCAATCGGCGTGACTCCCTGGAAGAGCTTCTCCGCCACCGTTCTTCCCAGGACGCACACCTTCGTGACCGACAGGACATCCTGGTCGGTGAAAAAGGATCCCTCCTCGACTTCCCAATCCCGGACGTCCATGAACGCGGGGGAGGTTCCCTGGATGCTGCCGGGCGTCCAGTTCAGGCTTCCGTACACGGCCTGGGCCCGGGCGCGCACGGCGGGCGCGACGGCCCGGACCGACGCCACCTCTTTCGCGATGGCGTCGCCGTCTTCCCGCGTCAGCGTCTGGATCGTCCCCGCCCCCCACGAGAATCCGCTCGAGGAGGCCGCGCCCGGCCGGACCATCAGGAGGTTCCGGCCCATCGAGTTGATCTGGTCCTGGATCTGCGCGGAGGCGCCCTGGCCGATCGCCACCATCGTGATGACGCTCGCGATGCCGATCACGATGCCGAGCATCGTCAGGGCCGTCCGGACCTTGTTCCGCAGGAGCGATCGGAAGGAGAGCTGGAGGGTCATCCACGGATTCATGCGGCGTCCTCCGCGATGAGACCGTCGTGGATGCGGATGACCCGCCGCGCGTGGCCCGCGGTGGCCGGATCGTGCGTCACCAGGATCACCGTGATCCCCTGCCGGTTCAGGTCGCTGAAAATCCGCATGATGTCGTCCACGCTCCGGCTGTCGAGGTTACCCGTGGGCTCGTCCGCGAGGAGGATCGCGGGGCTGTTGATGATCGCCCGCGCGATCGCCACGCGCTGCTGCTGTCCCCCCGAGAGCTGGGCGGGATGGTGGCGCATCCGGTCCTGGAGCCCGACGCGCGCGAGGGCCTCTTTCGCCCGCTCGTGGCGCTCGGACGCGGAGTAGCGATTCCAGTAGAGGAGCGGCAGCTCCACGTTGTCGAGCGCGCTCGTCCGGTTGAGCAGGTTGAAGTTCTGGAAGACGAATCCGAATTTCCGGTTGCGCAGCTCGGCCAGCCGGTCGGCGGGAATGTTTGAAATCTCCTCGCCCTCGAGAAAGTACGAACCGGAGGTCGGGCGGTCCATACACCCGATGACGTTCATCAGCGTCGTTTTGCCCGAACCCGACACGCCCTTGATGGCGGCGTATTCCCCCGCCTCGATCGAGAGCGACACGCCCCGGAGCGGATGGATGTCGACTTCGCCGAGGTGGTAGGTCTTGGCGAGGTTCTCGAGGCGGATCTGGCTCACCGCCGGCCGCCCCCCGGCCGCGGGCCGGGCCCGAAGGGATTGCTGACCGCCGGATCTCCCTCCTTCGTGACCAATCCGACGATGACTTCCTGCCCTTCGGCCAGGTCTCCCTTGACGACCTCGGTGAACGATCCGTCGTTCGCCCCGGCCTGGATCGGCACGGCGGTCAGCCCCGTTCCGTTTCGCACCCAGACCCGGTTCCGGACGGCGCGCGCGCCTCCCGGGCCGCGCTTGGCCTCGGCGGGCGGCTCGGGCGCCGCCGGCTCATCGGTGGGCGTGAACCGGAGCGCGGCGTTCGGAACCTTCAATGCCCCGGCGCGGAAATCGACCTGGAAGGACGCGTTGGCCGTCATGCCGGGGAGGAGTTTCTCGTCGGGATTCTCCACGCTGACGATCACCGTGTACGTGACGACGTTCTGGACCGACGTCGGGGAGAGCCGGACCTGGGCGACCTTGCCGACGAAGGGACGGTTGCGGTAGGCGTCGACGGTGAACGTCACCTTCTGGCCCTCGGCGATCCTCCCGATATCGGCCTCGCTGACGCTCGCCTCGATCTGCATGCTCTTCAGGCTCGCGGCGATGACGAAGATCGTGGGCGCCGACAGGCTGGCCGCGACGGTCTGTCCGACATCCACGTTGCGCGAGATGACGATGCCGTCGACCGGCGAAACGATGGTCGTGTACCCGAGATTGACCTCGGAGCTTTCGAGCGTCGCCTTCGCCTGCGCGACGGTGGCCAGGGCCACCTTCACCTGGGCCGCCAGCGAGAGCTGCTGGGCCTCCGCCGCGTCGAGCTCGGACGCGGAAATCAGTTCGCGCCGGGCCAGCTCCTTCGCCCGCACCAGCTCCTTCTCCGCCTGCTCGAGCGTGGCGCGGGCCCGCTCGACGTCCGCCTCCGACCGGGCCAGGTTGGCCCGGTCCTGCGCGACCTTCGCCAGGAATGGAGCCTGGTCGATCATCGCGATCACCTGCCCCGCCTTGACGCGCGTGTTGAAGTCGGCGTTCAGCTTCTCGATCGTTCCGGTCACCTGCGTCCCCACTTGGACCTGGGTGACCGGCTGGACCGCGCCCGTGGCCGTGACAAAGACCCAGAGGTCTCCCCGGTCGACCTTGACGACCCGATATTCCGCCGCGGAATTGCTTCGCCGGAACCAGGCCCAGCCCCCGGCGACCGCGGCCGCGAGGATGAGAATGACGAAGATCAGTTTCTTCATAGCGATGTCATTTGAGGGAGCCCGCCGCCCGCGCGACGGCGGCCCGCCCGATCTGGATGTCGTACTCGGCGCGGACCCGCTCGCCGCGCGCATTGGCGAGCGACACCTGCGCGTCGGTCAGCTCGACCGACGAAGCCCGCCCGACGTCAAACCGCCCCTGGACCAGGGTCAGGTTCTCCTCGGCCTGGCGCGCCGTGAGCGCCGAGATCTTCAGGCGCTCGCGGGCGTCCTCGAAATTGGAGACCGCCTGGCGGAGTCCCGAATAGACGTCCTGCTCCCCGGCGGCCCGCGCCGCGCGCGCCACGCGCAGCCCCGCCACGGCCTCATCGATCCGGGCCTCGAGGGCTCCGCCGCCGTAGAGGAGCCAGTCGAGCGCCGCCCCGGCCAGCCAGCTCCAGGAGATGGGCGTGAAGTCTCCGGACCAGGACAACGACGCGTGGGCGGTGAACGCGGGAAAGAGGTCGGCGATGGCGCCGTCCACGGCCGCGGATGCGGCCTTTTCCCGGAAGGCGAGAGCCTGGAGCCGCGGATGGCGCTCCTTCGCCTGGGCCGCGAGCGCCGCGAGATCGGGCGCCGCGCCCTCGTCGACGGCCGGCTTCTCGAGGGAGTACGCCGGGTCCTCGGCCAGCCCGAGGGCGGCGTTCAGCACCGCGCGCGCGATCGAGAGCTGATTGCGGGCCCGCACGAGGTCGAGCTGGGCGTTGCCGAGGTCGACCTGCGCCTTGGTCAGGTCGTACTTCGTCCGGGTCCCGACTTCGACGAATCCCCGGACCTGGTCGAGCCGTTTCTGGAAACCGCGCACCGTTTCCTGGCCGACGCCGACGAGTTCCTGTCCTTGGAGGACCGTGAAGAAGGCCTGGCGGAGAGAGAAGGCCACCTCGGCGGAGGCGGAGTCGTAGTCCGCGATCGCCGCGTTCCACTCTTCACCCGCCGCGCGGGCCGCCGCGGAGGCGCTCCCGAAATCGAAGAGGAGCATCGACGCGGCGACCGAGCCGCCGTGAGACTTCTCGACTTTGCTCGTGGTCGGGGGATCGCCGGCGCGGGCCTGGTTGACGCTGACGGAGGCCGACGCGGAGACCGAGGGTAGCGTGAGCGCCCCGGTCTGCCGCAGGC
>DATHFI010000533.1:0-3892 GCA_035490275.1 Planctomycetota bacterium | reverse complement strand
GAGTTCGATTCTCCCCGGGTCCACCTCTTGTCCGGTCGACGCTCCACGCGAAAGCGATCCGGCGGGGATTCCGGACGTCCGACGAATCCGGCAGATCCGAATTGCGCGATCATGGAGACGCCGGTATCCTGACATCCGCATGGAGCCCCATCAGAAGCCCTTCATGAAACTCGCACGACAGGTGTCGCTCTGGTTCTTCTTGGCGGTCGGAGTGTGCTGCGCGGGCATCATGGAGAGCCCGGAGGTGTCCGCGCCCGAGCCGATGAAGGACGACGTCCCGCCGATCCGAAACTGCGCCATCAAGGTGATCATCACGTCGAACCTGACCTACTCCGCGAAAGACGAAGCGAGCGCGCGCGGGAGCCTTCCGGAGCAGGTGCTCGCCCGTCTCACGACCCTCGGCGCGTCGGACGGAAACACGTTCCGCATCGCCAGCGGCGAAGCGACCAATTTCACCCTGCACTACACCGTCAACAACGACGGCAACGATCGCTTCACCGGCTCCATCACCGTGAACGGGTGGGGTTGGGGCTACATCACGACGATCTACAACGGCGAGTATTCATTCAGTAACGCGCCGCAGATGATCGACGCCATGACGGACAAGTTCTACCCCTTCATCCATGATGGCTGGCGCGACAGCCGCAAGGGCAAGTAGCGTTAACAGCGCGACCCTCTGGAGTTTCCTTCGGCATCCCGCCGTCGATGGCCCCCTCGAGATCCGAACGCGTCGTCCAGTAGTCCCTGACCGCTTCGATGTACTGCCGATAGCCAGGCGTCGGGCCCGAGGTCTTCTGGGTCGAATGGCTGAGGCGGAGCACAAGGCTCTAACGGCCCATCGTGTTGCGCACGGCGGTTTTAAAAGCGTCTAAGGTGGTCCATTTCGACTCGCCGTGACGGGTCGCTATAAGTCACCGACAGGTGGCGCGACAACCGCGCAGATTATCCGTTCTTGGTACTCGCACGCTTCCGTCCCGGATTCAGGTTGCGCACGCGACCGCCCACCAGGACGAACAGCGGGGTATGCGTCTTCTCGGCCAGCCTTCGCGCCCTTCGCGCGGCCCGGCGGAGGGCCGGCAGAGACTCTTTGATGTCCGGATCGGACGACTTGATCTCGTTCTTCACGCGTTGCCCCCCGATGCGATTGGTCCCTACGGCTTCAGAAGTTCAGGATGGCTGGCTCTTAGCCAATCCAGCACCTCAGACTGGAGCCTCCCTGCGAACACAAGAAGCTCCCGGGCGTCCTTCTCGGTGACGGCGCCCGCGATATCATATTCAATGGTGTTGCGTTTGATGCGACAGGTTTCGAGATAGGTTGCGTTGTCCTTGTGACGGTCTCCCGGGATCATGGGGAACGCCTGAATCGTGCGATAGTGCAGGAGCGCCTTCTCCGGCCGGTAACCCGACGCGTGAAGAAGCATCGTGCAGAGTTTGAGCGCGGCATTGTAGGCGATGCCGAAACGCCAGTCCGCGGAGACCTCGACCCTGCCGGCGTCCTTGAGGTCTCGATTGACGATCGAGAGCAGCCCGGCAATCTCCTTGGCGCTGCTCCGATGATCCCGGAGCCAGCCGTTATCGGCCCATTGCTTCAAGGTCACTCTCTTCCCCGATCACAAAAAGTCTCTTCCCCCGAAGCACCGACGTCAGGAAGTGATCCCCGGCCTTTCGTCGCCGGACGAATTCCCGGGGCGTCAGCATGTGGGGATTGACCTCCCGCCCCAGAAGAGAGCTGACTCCGGAAAGCAGCTTCGAAGCCCCGCGCAATGTAATCGACCCGATAATCATCAGATCTACATCGCTTCCTGGTTTCTCGACGCCTTCTGCGAGGGACCCGAAAACGAAAGCCGCGCGAATGTCGGCCTTGTCCAGCGCCCGGCGAAGCACGTCGGCCAGTCCGCTTGTCTTCAAGACCATGCTTCGGATCTCCGGCGTGAGCGGGTGATCCGGGCTTGCACGATAGTAGATCCGGTTGCCGCTGACTCTCGCTACCACAAGTCGCATGGCGACGAGCCGCCTGAGTTCCTGCCGCACGGTGGCCTCGTTGAGACCCGCCCGCCGCGCCAGGTCCCGCACGTGGAGCTCACCCGCGCCGGGGCCGAATAGGAGCCGGAAGATCTCCGCCTTCACCCGGGAAAACAGCTGGGGGACTAGCGTATCCATGTCAATGCGTCGTTATACCACGCGATTGCGTGTTATTTCCACTCATTTCGTACCTCGGGGGCCAACCGTCCTCCCCCGTAGTACACTCCGGAGTTCCGCAGGCAGAGGGCATCGACCTACCTGCCCATCGAGTTCCGCATTGCGGTGCTAAAAGCGTCCAGGGTGTCCCCCGCAGCTCCAACAGATTCTGATCAATAGAGACAGAGCGGAGGGGGGCCGCTCCGCGGCACACCAAGATGTGAAGTACGATCATCTGCTCCGCAGCCTGAAGAATCCATTCCGGATCTACACCGGCATCACTGGTGACGTGCAGGCTCGCCTGTCCGCTCACAACGCCGGGTACTCGCGTCATACCTCTCACTTCCGGCCATGGAAACTCGTGGTGGTCGTGAGGTTCGACGACGCGGGCAAGGCACGGGCTTTCGAGGCGTACCTGAAATCGGGCTCCGGCCAATCCTTTGCGCGAAGACATTTTCTCTGAGTCAATCCGCCCCATCCATCCAATCAATTCGTTTTCCCGCCTCGAACCGGATGGGATACTGCCTTCCCAAGCGGGAGGCAACGGCCACATCGATGGAACTTGCGACGCAACCGACGTGGAGTCCGCGCCAGACGATCCGCCAGTTCGTGGGCGCCTTGATCCTCATGGGGGTCCTCGTCGGCCTTTTCCGCCTCGGGATGGCGATCGAGCCCGTCGCGAATCCGAGGGAGGGAGTCGTCGCCAACAATGCGATTCGCGCCGCGACTATCTTCACGGGGATCGCCCATTTCACGATCGCCTTTCTTTTCATGTGGACCGATCCCCGTGCGGCGACCCGGGAATCGCGAAAGAGAATCCTGGCGGCGCTGCTGATCGGCGGCGCGGTGTGCGCCTCCTGCTTCGCCGTCGCGAGCGTCCTCCAGTCGTTCTTTCTCGCCGGATTCGTCGGCCTCTATTTCCTGACCCACGAAATCCGGGACGAGTACCTCTTCAGCCGGACCTATGGCGACATCCCCGGCAAAGGACTGGGACGAAACGGGGCGATCCGGATCATCGGCGCCGTACTCTGCGTCGCCGCCGCGATCGGATGGAACTATCTCTTCGTCAAGCGGACCAACCGGGGGGGTGTGAAAATCCTCCGACCCTGGATCGACCTGGATACCCTCGGCATCGTTGAGAGGCTGATCTGGTGGCTCGTCCCCCTGGGGATCTTCGTGCTGGTCGCCGCGGTGCTCTTCGTAACGACGGTCCGGAAATCCGGGCGCCCGATCGGAAAAATCTGCCGCGAGTACTGGCCTCTGTTCATTGTCTACGGCGGACTCGCGCTGATGCTCACGGCGGATCTTCGCCACCGGAGCGCGCTCTACCTGGTGGTCCTCTTCCACGTGGCGGCCTGGTGGGTCTTCACGACGCGACGGCTGGCGGCGAAAGGCCGCACCGGAGGCCCGCGCGAACTGGGCTGGCTGGAGTGGTTCAAGCGGACCCAGGCGGGATTCCAGTCGCTCCATATCGGACTGACCCTGGCGACCGTCCTGCTCGCCGTCGTCTGGGTCTACGTCTTCCGGAAATCGGAGGGAAACGCCCTGGCTTGGATCGTCACGCCGGGTGCGTTTTCATATTGGACGATCATGCACGTGACGGTCAGTTTCATTCCGAAGCCGGCCTGAGCATCTCTCCATTCCCGACCCGAGCCGGGCGGGTTACAGTATTCGCATGACCCTCCTCCTTCTCGCACTCATCCTCAACCCCCAA
>DATHFI010000532.1:0-2016 GCA_035490275.1 Planctomycetota bacterium | reverse complement strand
GCTTCGGCGAGGCCTCGCCATAGCTGCGGCCTCTCGGCCGCAGCGGAGGCGGGCACGTCGGGCAGATCGTCCGCTCCTTTCACGAAAACCCCACCGCCGAGTCGAACCCGCACGCCGGACACCGCACCCGGGCGAATCCCTTCTCCAGCACGCCGCAATCCCGAAGCCGGACGAGCGCGAGCTTCACATACCTCGGCAGGGCCCTCCCTCCTTCCGACCGCGTGTCCGCCCGATCGAGAAACTCGTCCAGATGATCCCGCACCACCTGGTGCAGGATCGTCCGCTCCGGCTCCCTCCGTCGGTACGACGCCGATTGCACGTGCGCTATCGCGCAAACGCCTTGCCGGTTCGTTTTCCCTCTGGGGCCTCGCGCAGGGCCGTTCCCCCCGGTGACGCGCCGTTTCCCGGGGAAACGGCGGCTCAGGCGTCATGCTCCGCGATGGCCCGCATCAGCCGGGTCCGCCACGAAATCCGGATTCCCCGTCCGACGTCGCCCGCCCCGGCCGGACGCGCCGCGGCCAGGCGCCGCAGCGCGGATTCCGAAGCAACCGCGCTCGCCGGAATCCCCTCTTCGTCGGCGATGGCCAGGCGGACCGTTTTCAGGACCTCGTACAGGGCGCGGTCGAACCGGCCACCCCCCGGTTCGGCTGCCGAACCGGCGCACACGTCGCACGCCCCGCAGGGCCCCCCGGTCCATGCCTGGCCGAAATGCTCCACCAGCGCGCGGTGGCGGCACTCCGCGGATTCGCAGAACCGGAGCGCGTCCTCCACCATCCGCTCCTTGGCTTCCGCCCGCGGCGACCGCTGCGCGCGGATCAACGCGCGCCAAACGTCCGCGTCCTCCGCCGACCAGAAGAGCGCGCACTCGGCCGGGGCGCCGTCGCGCCCCGCGCGACCCGTCTCCTGCTGGTAGTGCTCCAGCGATTGCGGCATCGCCGCGTGCACGACGAACCGCGCGTCGCGCCGGTCGATACCCATGCCGAACGCCACGGTCGCCACGACGACGCGGGCCGCGCCCGACATCCACGCGTCCTGCGCGCGCGACCGCTCCACCTCGTCCATCCCCGCGTGGTACGCGACCGCGTCGACGCCCTCGCGCCGCAGGAGGGCCGCGAAGCCGTCGACGTCCGCCCTCCGGATGCGGTAAACGAGGCCCGCCTCTCCGGGATGGCGGCGCACGACGGCCAGCGCCTGGGACAGGGCGTCGATCCGGGGAGCGACCCGCAGGCGCAAATTCGGCCGGAAGAAATCGCCCACCAGCTCGACGGGTCGGCGCAAAGCCAGCCGGCGGACGATGTCCTCGCGCACTCTCGGAGTGGCCGTCGCCGTGAACGCGTGGATCGGCCGGCCGGGATAGTCGCGGCGAAGGAGCGCCAGCCGGCCGTAGGCCGAGCGGAAGTCCGGGCCCCAGTGGCTGATGCAGTGCGCCTCGTCGACGGCGAAGGCCCGCACGTCCGACGCGCCGAGGAGCCGCCGGAACGCGGCGTCGCCGAACCGCTCGGGCGACACATAGAGGATCCGCGCGTCGCCCCGGACGACCGACGCCTCCACGCGCCGGCGGGCGTCGCGTCCCAGCGAGCTGTTCAGGAGCGACGCGGGAATGCCGCGCCCCGACAGGCTCACCACCTGGTCCCTCATGAGGGCGATGAGAGGGGAGACGACGACCGTCAAGCCCCCGCGGAGCAGGGCGGGGACCTGGTAGCAAAGCGACTTTCCTCCCCCCGTGGGCAGCACGACGAGGGCGTCCCGGCCGGCCAGGGACGCCTCGATGGCCTGCCGCTGAAGCGGGCGCAGCGCGTCGAATCCCCACCGCGCGCGCACCGTCTCGAGGATGGAATCCACAACGCCCTCTCCACCGGTGTGCGCGAGAAGGGCGACAGGGGGCTGGCCGCAGCTGGGGGAGGCTTGGAATTTCTTACGTTTGGGATTGGTGCCCCCAAGGGGATCTATCCCCAAACGTAAGGAATTCGGCCCGGCCTCTTGTCAGTGAAACCCACCGTTATCAGGAGCGATCCC
>DATHFI010000531.1:0-5698 GCA_035490275.1 Planctomycetota bacterium | reverse complement strand
ACCGAGTGAACGCGGTGGGCCAGGAAACAACTCAGCCGTTCCGTCCAGCGGAGCAGCTCTCGTCTCCAGCCGGCGGCCGTCTCCAGGGGGAGACCGTGAACGGTGTAGATGCGGAGGGGGACTCCGGCCAGGAACGCTCCGATCATCGCCAGCAGCCCGCCCTTGGGCGTGTGGCCGTGGACGATGTCGGGCCGGATCTCACGGAAGGCCCTCCACAGCCGGGCGAGCGAGACGAGGTCGGCCAAGGGAGTGATCCTCCGCGCCATCGTCACGGCTCGCGCCGTGATGCCTTCGCTCAGCGCGAACATCTGGAGCCAGGGCCCGGGGGACGAGATCGCCCACACGTCGAATCCCCGGCCCTTGAGATGGGAGACCTGGTCCCGCAGGAACCTGAAAGTCTCCGGGACCGTCGTGACATGCACCAGCTTCAAGCGTTTCGTGTCCGCTTCGTTCAAGTCAACGGATTCGTCGGCGCTGTCGCCCGAAGCCGGGCTCCGATCCAAGCGCTTCCGGGGCGTCCTGCGCTCCATGAGGTTCATGCCCGCCCCCAGGATTCCCGGGGATCCCCGGAATCTTTCGAGTCGCGGCTCGGCCCGCTCTCCCGCAGCACGAAGGCCGTTGCTACTCCGAGGAAGAGCAGGAAGGTCCGGTCGCGATAGAGCGTGTTGTGGAACATGAACAGGAAGCAGATGAGGAGAGTCGTCGTCAGGAGGACCCCGAGCAATTCATGGTCCCGGCTTCGCTTTTGCCATCTCCTCCGCAGGAGCGGATGGATCATCATGCCCATGAAACCCGCGAACCCGAGGACCCCCAGTTCGATGAGCACGGCCATCATCCCGTTGTGAACTTCGAAACCGGCCTGGGGGTTGATGAGGTACCCCTCGCCCACGCCGAAGCCGAAGGGAAACCACCGGTGCGAAGTGGCGAAGGCGTCGCGGAGCTGGTCCTGGATGAATCCCTCCCTCGAATTCAGGCTCGTCATCGCGTCCCGGAAGCGTCTCCCGGCGAACGACGACTCGACCTGCGGCCAGAAGATCCCCAGGAGAAGGAGGATGGCGAGGAACCCGCCGACGAAGAGCTTGTAGAAACGCTCTCCCGCGAAGCGCCAGCCGAGGACGGTGAAGAGCGCGCCCCACGCGAAAACCGCGATCATTCCCGTTCTTCGCGAGGCAAAGAACACGAAGGTGGACGCCACCAGCGCCGACGCGACGCAGATATTCCGGAAGGCGGCCGATCGGAGCGTCGACCCGAAAACGACGAGCAGCCCTGCGGCGCAGAAGCCGTAGGCGCCCAACTGGCCGTTGGTCTTGAAGGTCCCGCGGACCCGGTGCTCCATCGGATCGGGGAACCAGAGATTCGATGAGAGGCTGTCGTGATAGACAACAACCCCCTCCGCGAGGACCGCAAGGCAAAGTCCGGCCAGCAGCCAGCGAAGGAGCGCGGGGGAGTCGCCGAGGGTGAGCCCGATCAGGTAGAAGCTGAAGGCCATGAGAATGGCCGAGCCTTGGCGCCACACCTCCACGTCGGGGCCCTGGCTGAACAAAAAGGCCGGGATGAGCGCAAGCCCTACGGCGGCCAGGTAGAGGAGGCCCGGGACAGGAGGCATTCTCATCCGGTGCCGGACGAAGAGCACGGGCAGGAACGCCATGCAGAGGAAATCCACGGGGGCGACGCGCGAAAGGATGTCGGTCGGCGTCCCGATGTACTGCGTGCTGAGCGTCAGCACTGCCAGCAGGAAGCCGATGCCGAAGGCAAAGATCTTGTTGGTCGCCGTGTCGAGAGGCGTGGAAGCCGTTGATCGCCCGACTTCAATGGTCAGGCCGCTCCCGTGGGCCCACCCGGGCGCCGGAGAGAGCCCCGCGGCGGATGGATTCACGGCCCCTCCAGGATCGGCTGGATCGCGCGGAGCCCTGAGAGGGCCCGGCCGACCACGACGGCCGACACGATCATTTCAATCACCGATCCGGCCCCGAGAGCGATCGCCGCTCCCCGCAACCCCGCCGTCGGCACGAGCGTCGCGCAGAGGAAGTAGAGGAGGATGGCGCCCGCGCCATACAGGTAGGGCTGAACCCGGAGCCGGCGCCCGGCTGTCATGCCATAGTCGAGGATGGTCTGGAGATTGGCGGCGCACACCGCCGCCATGAGGGCCACGAGGACCCCGCTCTCAACGGCAAAAACGGGTCCATAGAAGAAGCTCATGAGCGCCCGCCCGAACAGGAGAGCGACGGCCAAGCCCGCCCCGCTGATCGCCAGGGCCGCGACGAGCGACCGCGCGAGGAGCCGCACGAAGCCCTCCTGGTCGCCGTCGGCGAAGAGCCGGGCCAGTTTCGGAGAGGCCGCCTCGCCCAGCGCGCTGACGACGCGATTGCTCGCCGCATGGAAGTAGGCCAGCGCCACGAAGAGACCCACCGCCCCCACGCTCATGTGGTGGTCGATCACCCAGGTCGGAATGCTCGCCTTCAGGGAGGTGAGCAGGGCCACCACGCCGAGGGGAAGCGACAGGTTGGCCAGCAATCCCCACGTGCGGGCGGACCCCGGTGGAAAAAGGCCGCGCCCGATCTTCTTGAGGCCCACTCCCCCGGGAAATCGGGACGCCAGCGGCCAGTCATAGAGGAGACAAACCGCCAGCCACCCCGTCCCCATCCCGATGACTCCCCAGACGACATCGCGCGTCGCGAGGTATCCGAGGGTGAGACCCCCCAGGGCGAGAGGTCCGCGGAGCAGGAAAGACCCCGCCATGAGGTCCATCCGTCCGTGCTTCTGGAAAATGCCGTTCAGGATGTCGGAGACGGCTTCGACCGCCTTCGCCATCCCCATCGCGAGAACCACTCCGGCGGTCTGCGCCCGGAATCCGCTGGTGACGACGACGAGGCCGATGATCCCGAGGGCGGCCACGTTGGTGAGGAGCCTGAGCCCGAGATAGTCGCTGAAACGATAATCGGCCCGCGTGTCGGTCGCGAAGACCCGCCGCAGCCCCATGCTGGTGAAGAGCATGATCGGGGCGGTCCAGGCGAGCGCCAGGCCGAACTGGCCCAGCTCCACGCCCTCGGGGGACCCCCAGCGCGCGAGGACGACGACCATCCCCCACTGGCAGAGCATGTAGCTCAAGGTCCCCGCCAGCAGCCAGAGGAATCCCCGGTGAACCGGCATCGGCGCGTCGGGCACCCCGGGCGCCGCGGTTGCCGCCGGCGGCGAGTCGAGACCCGCGACCCTCATGGAACGGCCAACCTCTCCGGGGGAGTGAGGTCCAGCATTTCCTGGAAGTCCCCCCTCAGGCGGGCGAGCACAGGATCGATGGCGAGGTCGACCGGTCCGAGCCTGTTGAGGCAGAAGCGGACCGCGGGATCCGGGGTCTCACCGCCATTCGTTTTCAGGCAGAAGACCTTGGGGTGCGCGGTGGGCACCACCGTCTCGGAATGGAGATAGAGCTCCTCGAAGAGTTTCTCGCCCGGCCGCACGCCGGTGAATTCGATCTTCACGTCGCGCCCGGGCATGAGGCCCGAGAGGCGGATGAAATCCTCCGCGAGGTCCACGATCTTGACCGGCGAGCCCATGTCGAGCTCGAACACTTCGCCGCCCCGGCCCTGGACCGCCGCCTGCAGCACCAGCTCCACCGCCTCGGGGATCGTCATGAAATAGCGGCGCATCTCGGGATGGGTCACGGTGAGCGGGCCGCCCTGGGCGAGCTGCGTCCTGAAGATGTTCAGGACGCTCCCGTTCGAACCGAGGACGTTTCCGAAGCGCACGGCGCTGAACCTCGAGGGGCCATCCTTCGAATTCAGGGCCTGCACGACGAGCTCCGCCATCCGCTTCGTCGCCCCCATGAGGCTGCTCGGATTGACCGCCTTGTCGGTCGAGATGAGGATGAAACGGGCCGCGGCGCAGTGCATCGCCTGCTCCGCCACGATTTTCGTGCCGCCCACGTTGACCCGGATGGCCTCGCGCGGATGGTCCTCGCAGACCGGCACGTGCTTGAGCGCCGCCGCGTGAAATACGACTTCGGGCGCGTGCTCTAAGAAGACGCCGCGCACGCGGACGGCATCGGTGACGTCCCCCAACTCGGGGTAGACGACGTCCATGTTCGCCCCCCTGCGGATCTCGAGCATCAGGTCGTGCAGCGGGGTCTCGGCCAGGTCCAACGCCACGAGCCGTTCGGGCCGGTACTTGAGCACCTGGCGGCAGAGTTCGGATCCGATGCTTCCCGCCGCGCCCGTCACGAGAACGCGCTTGCCCCGGAGAAAGGCCGCGATTTTCTCCTCCTCGAGCCGGATCGGCTCACGCCGGAGGAGATCCTCGATGGCGACATCCTTGAGCTGCGGAAGGAGCGGCGCGTTCGGGGCCAGGCGTCCCAGCAGGGGCAGGACGCGGACCGTCAGTCCGGCCAAGAGGAGGGGGCTCACGATTTCCCGGAGCCTCGCCCCGCCCGCGCTCGGCAGCGCGATCAGCACCAGGCGCACGGAGTGCTTTCGGGCGATCCGCTGGATCCTGGCCACCGGCCCCAGGACGGGCACTCCCCGGAGGCGACCGCCCTGCTTGTCAGGGTCGTCGTCGATGAAGCCCGACACCTGGAGCGACAACGGCGAGGTGCGCTCGATCTCGCGAAGCAGCGAGTCCCCCGAATCCCCGGCGCCCACGATCAGGATGCGCGCGGGGGGCGCCTGGCCCGGCTCTCCACGCAGGCGGGATTCCCGGAGGCTTCGAAGCATCAGGTAGAAGCCGCAGACGCCCGCGTGGGTGAGGATGCCGTTCAGCAGGAGAACGCTGCGGGGCACGATGCCCGCCGGCAGGCAGGTCGCGTTCAGGACCCAGAGCGTCGCGGTCGAAAGGGCCACCGCCAGCAGAATCGAAAGCGCGTCGCGGATGCCCACGTACGGCCAGAGGATCCGGAAGACGCCGGCCGCATGGAAGAAAACGCCCTGGACCAGCAGGACGAAGGGCAGCGTGGCCGCCACCGAGTCGGACAGGTGCGCGGGCACGGAGAAATCGAACCTCAGGAGGTACGAGAGGGCCCAGGCGATGGAACAAATGGCCATGGTCGCGACCACCACGAGCAAGTGCGGACGGCCCGCGGTGATTCGCCGGGCCCACCGGCTCGCGCGCGAGCCGAGGGTCGCGATGGCCGCGCGCGGAATCGGAGCGCGCTCCGCCATCTCCGACGAAAACGGGCGGCTGATGTTCATGGTGTGTTCCCCTTGGGCCGCGCCGGGCCGCATGAAAGCGGCCCCGGCGTCTACCGTATTCCGACGAGGGCGTCCTTCGCGCCCTCCACGTTTTCAAAGGCTGAAAAAATCCGCTCCCGCCACGGCCGGCGGGCCACGCGCGTCGACGACCGGTTGACCACGAGCCCGAGGATCCGGACCTGGTGGTTCTCCAGCCGCCGCTTCGCCGCCAGCGCCTGGCGGAGCGTCGAATGGCTCTCCTCGACGACCAGGATCGAGGCGTCCGCCTGGCTGGCGATCACCGGCACTTCGGACACCGCGTTGACCGGGCTCGTGTCCACGACGGCGACGTCGAACCGCGAGCGAACCGCCGCCCACACCTCGCGGAACCGGGGCGATCCGGGCGCTTCCGCCGACCCGGGAAGCTCCTGGGCTCCCCCGACGACGTGCATCCCCGGGATCCGCGTCGCCTGGATGACCCGCTCCAGGGAAGCGCCCCCGAGGTACTCTTCGAGGCCGGGCCCCTTCGGATTCCCCAG
>DATHFI010000530.1:0-3076 GCA_035490275.1 Planctomycetota bacterium | reverse complement strand
CCCGCGGCGAAGCGCCGGATCAGGAAGCCGATCACCGCTGCTCAGTCCTTCACGTCGAAGCGCGGGCTCTTGTAGGCGTCGAACATCGGCGGCACGAAGCCGTAGGCCGGAACCTGGCCCTGCCGGGCGATGTGCTTGACGATGATGTCGCGATCGAGGGCCAGCGACAGCGCCTTGCGGACCCGACGGTCCTTGAGGGGTCCCGCCGTGCAGTTGAACGACCAATAGTAGATGCCCAGGTAGGTCGCCCCGTGGTAGTCCGGACGCTTGATGATCTCATCCATCTTTTCCACCGGAAGCGTCGTCACCCAGTCGCACTTCCCGGTCAGGTAGAGATTCCACGCGGTGAGGCGGTTGTCGATCGGCAGAAACTTCACGTATTGGGTCCGGGTTTTCGCCGCGCCCCAGTAGCCGCCGTTTTTCTCGAGGAGGACGTGTTCGTTGGGCCTCCATTCCTTCACCCTGAAGGGCCCGTTCGTGACGATGTTCCCGGTCCGCGTCCAGGCGTCGCCGTGCTTCTCGAGCACGTCCTTCCGCAGGGGATGGAAAGCGTAGTGCGTGACGAGCTCGGGGAAATAGGGCACCGGATGTTCCAGTTCGACCACGAAGGTCCGGTCGTCCCTGGCTTCGACGGCGACCGTCAGGGGATCGGAGGACTTTTTCGAGTTATAGGCCTCCGCGCCCTTGACCACGTGGAGCATGTGGGCGTAGTCGGAGGGGAAGGCCGGGTTCAGGATTCGTCTCCATGCGAAAGCGAAGTCGTGCGCGGTGACCTTCCTGCCGTCGGTCCAGGCGCAGTCGCGAAGGTGGAAGGTGTAGGTTCTCCCGTCCTTCGAGATGTCCCACGATTCGGCGACGCCGGGAAGCGGATCGTAGGTCCTCGGGTCGCTCCGGGTGAGCCCCTCGAACACGGCGTTGAGCACCCGATGCTCGGGCACGCCGCGGGCGAGCGCGGGATCCAGCGCCTGGATCTCCGTTCCGTTATTGATGACGATGGTGTCCGAACCCTCGACGTACGCCTCGTTGAGGGGGTGGTAGTCCATGATGTTCTGGTACACGCCTTTGACCTTGTCGGTCCAGCAGGCCTGGCTGACGTAGTAGTAGAGCGGCAGCACCGGAAGGTCGCACAGCAGGATGGCTTCCGCCTGGCGGAGGATTTCGTACCGCTTGGCCGGGTCGGGTTCGGCGCCGCTGGCCAAGGCGAGCCGGTCGAAATCGGGGTCGCTCCATCCCGTGTTGTTGTTGCCGCTGTCCGACTTCATGAGCTCGATGAAGGTGTATGGGTCGCGATAATCGCCGATCCATCCCCGCCGTCCGACCTGGTAGCGGAGTTTCGACAGGTCGTCGAGGTAGACCTTCCATTCCGAATTGCGCAGCTCGACATTGATCCCAAGATTCTTGTTCCACATCTGCTGGATGGCGGCGGCGATCTTCTGGTGGCCTTCGTCCGTGTTGTAGAGGACTTCCAGCTTCCCCAGGCCCTTTCCATCCGGATATCCGGCCTCGGCGAGGAGCTGTTTGGCGTACGCGATCCGGTCGGTGATGGGCTCCTGCCTCAGGAACGCGGTCAGGTCGCCCTTGACGCCCTTTCCGGATGAAGCCGGATCCGTTTTCGAGCCGCACGACGCCAGGAGCGGCGCGATGAGGAGCCCGTACAGCGCGTATCGCATGAAAGGTCCTCCGAGACCGGCAACTATACTAAGCGGCCCCGTCATCCGTCATCTGTCATCGCCGGTCAGACAACGAATTCCCCGCCGTCCACGGATATGACGTTCGAGGTGAGCCACTCGATTCCATCAGCGGACAGGGTCGCGATCACCCGGGCGACATCCTCCGGCGTCGTCAGCCGGCGCCCGGGGTTCCGCGCCGTGGCCATCGTGATCATCTCCTCGTGGCCGGGGATCTTCCGGAGCGAAGGCGTGTCCGTCACCCCCGCCCGGATCGCGTTCGCCGCGATCCCCATCGGCGCCAGCTCCACCGCGATCTGGCGGATGTGCGACTCGAGCGCCGCCTTCGCCGCCGACACCGCGCCGTAGCTCGTCCACATCCGCGCGCCCCCCGCGGAGGTCATCGCGAAGATCCGCGACCCCTTCCCGATCATCTTCCTGGCCAGCAGGTCCTGCGACCAGTAGACGAGGCTGTGCGCCATCACGTCGAGCGTCATCTCGAGCTGGGACTTCGTGATCCGGTCCTCCTCCTTCTCCGCGAGGAAGGGCTTCAGGGCTCCGAACGCGAGCGAATGGAGCACCGTACGGACCGGCTTCCCCCCGAGAAGCGGACCCAGCGCGTCCAGGATTTCCTTGCGCTTCGCCTCGTCCGCCGCGTTCGCGTTGAAAAACTCGGCCCGACCGCCCGCCTTCCGGATCGCCCCGACGATCTCATCGACGTGCGGGAGCGTTCCCTTTCGGTCGAGATGGACCCCCGCGATGTTCATCCCGCGGCGGGCCAGCTCCAGCGACGTGGCCTCCCCGAACCCGCTCGACGCGCCCAGGATGAGCGCCCACTCTCCCTTCAGCGACATTGACATTGACCCCCCGGATTACCGATGACGGATGACGGATGACAGGTTACGGCCCGCGAACCTATTCGACAACCCACTTGGTGCGATATTCCATGCGGCCGGGGTACTTGATTCGGGCCGTCATCTGTCATCGGTCATCGGCCAAGTCTCAGATGATCAAGGTCACCTGAAACTGGGTTCGATGGCAAGTCTCAAAGGATCAAGTTCACTCCAAGAAGGCACGATGCCGAACTTCATAGGCGACCTCCCGCAACATGGGCTGCTGCTGTGGGTCCCTGCGACGCAGAGCAAAGAACCGGATGCGCCCGAGATCCAGATCGACGACGGCCCGCACGAGCCGATGGACCCAGTGGCGCTCCACCTCGAAAGTCCGACCCAGAAGGCTGATGCTTCCCTGCTCGCTGCTGCGGCGAAGGAAGACGATCTGTCCCGAGAGCTTCCGTTGAAGGTCCAATTCCCAGTCCGCGGGGAACTCTGGGCGGGCCGGAGCCGCCTCGATCCGTGGCTGGAGGCGCTTGCGATAGGCCACCACATACCGGGAAGACCGCTGCTGAA
>DATHFI010000529.1:0-3820 GCA_035490275.1 Planctomycetota bacterium | reverse complement strand
CGTCGCCGAAGACGATTCCATCCTCGCCGATGTCGGAGGTCTTGAGGGTCTGGGTCTTGCCCGCGGCGTCGGTGTACGTCACGGTCTGCGCTCCGGCGCGCGTGACCTTGCCCTTGATCGTCGTGCCGTTCGCAAGCGTGATCGTGTCGACCTGGGCGGAGGCGGCGGTCGCCCCGGCCAGGAGGGCCGCGACGACGGCGGCCAGATTCAGGAGCTTCATCCGGAGATTCCTCGCTCTCACTGGGTCTTGGCCAGCTGGTCCTTGATGATCTTGTGCCCCTCGGTCCCGACAAACTTTTCCATCTCGGTCTCGAGCTTCTGGCGGGCGAGCGGCCCCGTTCCCGCGCTCTCCACGATTTTCCGGGCGGCTTCCCTCGACTGGATGTCGATGGTCCTCAGCTCCGACTCGACCCGGCTCTTCACGAGCGGATCGCTGAAGAGCTCCTCGAAGTGGCGCCACTCCCGGGCGGCGTCCTTGAAGTTCCCGGTGTCGAGGTGCTGCTTCTGGATGCGTGCCTTGGTGCGGTTGTAGTCCTCCTGCCACACGTCCTGGGATCCGGTCGCCAGCCAGCGCCGAAGGTCCTCGCGGATGTCCCGGACGATTTTACTAGGAAGGGTGGCGCCGAACTTGTCCAGGAGGATGCTGCTTTCGTCCCAGAACTCGCGCGCCTTCTTCATCGCCGTCTGGTCGGCCTTGGAGGCGTCGACCTTCCGCTTGAACGCGTCGATGGCCTCCGCGGCTTCCTTCTCGAAGGCGATCTGTTTCCGGTATTCCTCCGCCAGGTTCCGGCACTGGGGGAGCAGCTGGGAGCTCCGGTGGGCCGGATCCCGGAGCGCGGCTTCCAGCAGGTCCAGGCCGGCCGGGAGATTCCCCTTTCCGGCGATCTTCTGGGCCGCCTCGATCGCCTCCTTGAGGCTCAGATCGGCGGATTGGTCACGACCCTCGGGGGCGGAGCCCGACGAGCCGCCGAATACGACGAAAACCAGGACGAGGGCCGCCAGCCCCAGGCCGAGGCTGACGAAGAGGACCGTGCGGTCCGAGCCTCCCTGCGGGGGCGGAACGCGCCGCCCGCCGCCCGAGCGGTCGAAGCCCCGGGGCCTGCGAAAACCGATCCTACTTGAGTTCATTGAGGTACTTGTCGAGCAGCTTCTCGGCCTCGCCGCATCCCTTCAGTCCGGCCCGGGCGGCTTCCATGGCCTTGCGCTTTTCCTCTTTTGTGCCTTCGAGCTTGCCGAGTTTCTCCACGACGTACGTCCTTGCCGCCCGCTGGACCTTCTCGCGCTCCCCCTGGAGCAGTTCCCGGAGCTGGGTATTCTCGGCCTCCCGGAACTTGGTGCCGAATTCGTTGATCGTGCCCAGAGCGGCGCCGAATGTCTTATCTCCGATCGCATTCTGCACGCTCTTCCTCAGCTGGGGGAATTCATCCGGCCAGGTTTTGCTCGTGCGCTTTTCGAGGAAAGCGACGAGCTCATCCCGGACGGCCGTGAGCCTGGTTCCGTAGCTCGTCGTGCCGAAATCGCTGAGGAGGTTCTTGACCTGTTCGTACAGGTCATCGGCGCGCTTGTCGTACTCCGGGGGAGGACCGTCCTTGAGCTCCCTGTACTTGTCCAGGAACGCCTTCGCTTCGCGGCCGGCCCGGGTTTCGAGATCGGCCCTCTCCTTGAGCTGCGCCAGGATCTTCTGGAGGGGCCGAAGCTGCACCGGGGCATACCTGTTGTAATCCGGGTCGGAGGTGATCCGCAGCGCCTCGGCGTATTTCTTGAACACCTCGGTGTCGGGAATGTCGAGGCAGGCCTGGACTTCTTTCTCGCACCTCTTCTTGACCTCTTCCGAATTGACCTGGGTGGTGCTGACGAGGAAGAGCACTCCCCCGAGGGCGAGCAGGCCGACGCCGACCGCGAGGGCGATCCCGCGTCCCTTGCGGGAGGAGGGGAGGACGAAGAGCGAGTGGGGCTTGTGGACCCGGGCGACCGACCCGGGCTTTACGGTAAGTTTTCGCGGTCCGGATTGGGGCCGGTTCGCCGCGGGCGCCTTGGTCGCGCTGGCGGCAGCCGCGGGGGCTTTCGCGACGGCGGAGGCCGCCGGCCTGGAAGGAGTCGGAAGCCGGCGTGCCGGCGTCGTGCCTCCCCCGGACGCGGCCGGGGCCGGATTCCCCTCAGCGTACACGAACTTCTCCGCGCCGATCTGGATGACGTCGCCCTGCTTGAGGAGGTGGTCCTGGATCTTCTTCCCGTTGACGAACGTTCCGGGAGATCCCGAACGGTCGATGACGACGAATCCCGTCGGGGACTTCACGATCTGGCAGTGCTTCGGCGCTCCCGTGGAGTCGGCCACGACGATCTGGCACTCCCGGGCCGTTCCGACGGTGACGCCGCCGTTCGTCAACGGATACTCGACCGGCTTCCCCCCGCGCGTGGCCCTCAAGACGCTCATGAATGGTTCATCCCCGGTTTCCCTTGGCGCGGGCGGATTCCCTACCGGCCGCCCGACGCGGTTGCGATCAGACGCTTCAACTCGATGAATCGATCCTTCATACCGAACTTGTTCTCGTCGAAGTTGGGGTAGTTCCTCTCGAGGGACTCGATCCCCAGCTTTGCCGACATGATGTCCTTGTCCTTGCCCCGCCGGTAGAAGACTTCGAAGAGCATGAACTTGGAGATCCACCACGCTTCCCCCGTGGGCGGGGCGTTGGCCGAGGTATTGAAGAAGACGTTGATCGCGTTGTCGTACTGGATCCGGTTGCCCTTCCGCCCCAGCTCGGCGTAGACGTGGCCCAGCTCGAGGTACACGCCGAGGAGCTCGGGATAAGTCCGGAAGGCCGCGAGGTTCATTCCCCCTTGGGCGTCGAGCACCTCGAAGGCCTTGACGATCTCCTCGTAGGCTTTCTTCGCCTCGACCCAGTCGTCGGTGTTCTCGGCGACGAAGCTGTAGCAACGCGCCAGGCGGGTCATCAGCAGGAGGCGCTCCTTCTTCACCGCGGGAGGCGGGTCCTTTTCACCCCCCTGCCGCGACAGCAGGAGCTTGTGGACGAGCGCCGCGTCGTCGAAGTACTTCCTCCACGCGATGATGTGCTTCCCCTTCAGGTCCAGGAAGGAGGTGACGGTGTCGGGCAGGTCGTTGAGGCGCTTGGCGATCATGTACAGCGTCTCGGCCACCGCCTTGACGTCGCCCGTCGTCGCGTTCAAGTTGAACGCCATCGCCCCGCGGAGCCAATTGGCGTAGTACTTGCTGATCCGCTTCAGGTTTTCCTCGATGACCTTCGGATCGGGCTTGACCGGGCCCTTTGCGTTCAGCATGTCGAGCGTGATCTGGTCGAGGCGGATCGCGACCGACTTGCACGACTGCGCGGTGGCCGCGTTGTCCTGGAACCGTTCGAACATCAATTCCAGCGTCTTGACGGCGGGATCGACCTGGTCCAGGGCGAGATGGGCCCGGACCTGGATTTCCAGGAGCTTGGCCAGCTTCTCGTCGTTGGGGGGAATTTCCTGGACCAGCTGGGCCAGGAACTTGAGGCATTCCTCGGCCCGGCCGATCGAATCGTGGATGTAGATATAGGCCAGCTCCTGGTTGGCCACGAGGACCAGGGCCGCCCGGTCCTTGGCTGCGTCCGGGTCGGAGGTCGGGACGTCCTTCGCCCGCTGGAGAAATTTCTTGAAGATCTCCTCCGCCCGCTGGAGCTGGTCCCGGACCGCCTTCTGCACGGCGGGATCCTTCGGGTTCTTGGTCCACTGCCGGAAGGCGTCGATCCGTGCGCAGTGGCCGCCCCGGACGAGGGACCGCTCGTACGCCTCGGCGTCCGCCGGAACCTGCGCGTACAGA
>DATHFI010000528.1:0-3990 GCA_035490275.1 Planctomycetota bacterium | reverse complement strand
CGGGTTCGAGCATGCGGCCCGACCAGGGACCCCGGTTGAATCCGACCGGGAAGGTGCCCCACTCTTCGAGTCGGCAGTGCTTGAGCCCGAAGCTCTCGAACTGGTGCCTCGCCCACGAGGCGGCCCGCGTCAGCCGATCGGAGGAAGTCAGCCGAGGGCCGATCTTGTTGACGAGATGGTCGAGGAGGGGCATCACCTCGGATCGATTCCGCCCTTCGTCGATGATCTTGTCGACTACTGACGGCCCTTTTTCCTCCTCATGCACCGGTACCGGAGGCGCTGACGGTGGCGGAGCGGGCTTGGGCGGAGCGGCGACCGGAGCCTGGGCGCATCCCAGGAAGAAGACGAGGGCGGACAGAATGGCGAATCGCGACAGTCGGGGCATGTTTGGATTCCTCAGGGGTTCACCGTCTTTACATACAAGATACGGACCGATATCCTCCCGCCGTGAAGCTTTTTTGCGCGGCGCCGCTTTTCTTTCTCTGCGCCTCGTGCGTGTCGCTCTACTCCGGGTCGGCGCGCCCGACCGACGCCGCGATCCTCGACGGGCCCGACTGGGTGGCGGTCAGGAATGTTCCGGTGCTCCGCCAGGAGAGTCAACGAGACTGCGGGGCCGCGGCCCTGGCGATAGTGCTCGCCGTGTACGGCGACCGCGTTTCCCCCGCCGAGATCATGGCCCGATGCCAGGCGGGACCCGATCGCGGGATCCGCGCCGAGGCCCTCCGCACCTTCGCCCTATCGCGCGGCTTGGCGGCCTCCCTCATTTCCGCAACCCGGGAAGACCTGATCGCGGAACTCGCCGACGGGCGTCCCCTGCTGGTCGGCGTGGTCAAGCCGGCGGCCACCGGCGGCTTCCCCCACTACGAGGTGATCGTGGGAATCCAGGCGAAGACCTTCGAGGTCGCGTCGATCGATCCCGCGCGGGGGCTCACGGTGAATACGTGGGAGGGCTTCCTGCGCGAATGGGATCCGGCCGACCGGCTCGCGCTCGTCGCAGGACGCGAAGGGAAGTAAACGGGCCCCGGGATGCGTCCTGATACCATGCGCACATCGCTGCAGGAGCCGAAGCCCATTCCGAAGGGACGCCTCAAGTCCTACGCCTCGCGCGAGGCGGCCTCGCCCCGCCTGGGTTCGTTCGAGGGCGGCACCGGGGCGCCCGGGATCTGGATCGGAATCGGCGTGATCTGCCTGATCGTCCTGGTGGTCTACTACCTGATCATCGAGCCGGAGCAGTTCCACCGCTGAGTCGCGAGCCTGGAGGTCAGGCTCCCTCCTTCCGACTCACGACTCCGGCTAGATACCGCGCAGTTGAACGGCTTCGTACACCCGCCGGATCGCGACCATGAAGGCGGCCATCCTCAGCGGAACCGTGTGCTTGGCCGCCATCTCCCACACCTCGACGTAGGCGCGGTCCATCTTCGCCTCGAGTTTCTGCTGGACCTCCTTCTCCTCCCAGTAGAACTGCTGGAGGTTCTGCGTCCACTCGAAGTACGAGACGGTGACGCCGCCGGCGTTGGCGAGGATGTCGGGGACGACGGGAATCCCCTTCTCCTTGAGGATGTGGTCGGCGTGCGGATTGATCGGGTTGTTGGCGCCCTCGATGATGAGCTTGGTTTGGATTCCCTCGACGTTCTGCTCGGTGATCACCCCGTTGAGCGCGGCCGGGATCAGGATCTCGCACGGGACCGAGAAGATCTTCTCCTTGGGGAGGATGTCGGCCTCCTTGAAGCCCGAGATGGTCTTCTTCTCCTTGGCGTGCTGGATCAGCTTCGGGACGTCCAGGCCGTCCTTGTTGATAAGTCCGCCGTCCGCGTCGGCCACCGCGATGATCTTCGCGCCGCCCTGGTGGAGGAATTCCGCCGCGAAGGAGCCCACGTTGCCGAAACCCTGGATGACGACGCGCGCCCCGGCAAGCGGGAGCTTGTAGTCCCGGCAGGCCCGCTGGGCGATGTAGAAGACGCCAAGCCCGGTCGCCGACTGGCGGCCTTTCGAGCCGCCTAGGGCGATTGGCTTGCCGGTCACGATGGCGGGCGTGTACCCGTTCTTTCGGCCGTACTCGTCCAAGATCCACGCCATGACGCGGGCGTCGGTGTTGACGCCGGGCGCCGGGATGTCGCGGTAGACGCCGAGGGCCATATCGATCTTGCGCGTGAAGGTGCGCGTCAGGTACTGGAGCTCGTTCTCGGACATCGTGTTGGGCTCGCAGTTGACGCCGCCCTTCGCGCCGCCGAAGGGGATGTCGACGAGGGCGGTCTTCCACGTCATGAGGGAAGCGAGCGCGCGGATCTCGTCGAGGTTGACGGAGGGGTGGTAGCGGATGCCGCCCTTGTAGGGCCCGCGGGCGCCGTTGTGCTGGACGCGGAATCCGAAGTACTCCTCGAGCTTGCCGTTGTCGCGCCGGACCGGGAGCTGGACCTTCAACTCGCGGTAGCAGTTCCGCATGATCGACTTGTACTGCTCCGGGATCCCGAGCAGTTCGGCGGCCTTGTTGTACTGCCAGTTGACCTCCTCGTAGGCGGTCATTTTCCGGCGGTAGGTTTCGGCCATCGGGGCTCCCTTTTGGTTGCCGTCGAGTTTCCAGACCCCAGATCCCAGATTCGAGATCTCGTAGTTCCGAGCGGCGAGAAGATCCGACTTCCGAATCTGGCTTGAAGCTCGCCGCTTCGAGAACTGGGATCTGGAATCTGGATGCTGGAAGCCGGCCCTTTATCCCTTCCTGTTGCGGTCGAGGGATTGTAGCTATTATCTCCCGAAATGGGAGACTTCCCTCAGCCCGCCGCGCCCAATGTTTCTTGGCCGCGGTACAGCAGGAGTCCCTTCCCGAAGTATCGTTTCGTGCCGGGGCGCGGCCCCCATCCCCGGCGCGATCCCCAGGGCCATTCGTTCGGGACTCCGGAACCGAAGCCGCCCAAGCCGGATCCCGGAAAGTGGAAGGAGAACGATCTCTATCTGCATGGAATCGATCTCTACAACTTCGCGTTCTGGTGGGAGTGCCACGAGGCTCTGGAGGCGCTCTGGCACGCGGCGGGCCACGAGACGCCCACGGGCCAGTTCCTCCAGGGGATCATCCAGGTCTCCGCCGCGAACCTGAAGAAGTTCATGGGGCTGGAGAAGACCGCGCGCGAGATGTCGGCGGCTGGATTGGCGCGCCACGCGGGACTGCCCGACCCCTACATGGGCGTGAACCTCGGCCTGTTCGCCCGCGAGACGAAGGACTATCACGAGCTCCGCTTCAACCGCCCGGCGCTGATCCGGCTGGATCTGTAGTTCCGGCGATCACTTCTTTTCGGCGAAGGCCTTCAACACGGCTCGCTGTTCTTCGGTGACAAGTTCCTTGTTGCGGATGCTTGTCTGCATCAGGACTCTGTCGGCCGCCCATCGCCTCATCTGCGCGCTCCGCGATTCGTCCGTGGCGACGGCCAGCAGGGCGCGGATCTGTTCCTCCGAGTGAGGGCCGCCCGACGAATAGGTCACCGGCAGGGCCACCATCGCTTTCATCTGGACGTTGGGGTCGGGATCTCGATTCATCCGATCGATCAGGAACTCCACGCCCTCTTTAGATTGATCCCCGCGCAGCGCCGTCGCCGCCCGCGCACGTACCTCCGGCGTGGCGCCGGTCATCACCATCTGCCGCAGTTGCGGTACGAGGCGGGCCGAGAACTCGGCATACCGCTGAACGTTCTGGACGCACATGCGGCTCAGCGCGCTTTCCTGAAGACGCGTGTCGTTCCCGGCCAGGATGGCCTCGAACAGGGGACGGATGATATCGGAATCGAGGTTCATCCCCAGCACGAAGGCCAGCGCCGCCCGGCGATCCGGATTCGTTTCCGACGACATGGAATCCGCGATTTTCTGGAGCAGGTCCGCATCTTTGAGCGAATAGAGGCATTCCTTGGCCGCTTCCAGCATTTCCGGATCGTTCGTCGCCATGAAGACATCGAAGATCCGGCGTTGCGCCTGGGGATCGGTCGTCGCCAGATTCCGCAGCGA
>DATHFI010000527.1:0-2693 GCA_035490275.1 Planctomycetota bacterium | reverse complement strand
GAAGACGGCGTCGTCTTCCGACAGGATATTCCGGCGGCCGCACTTCGGACAGGCAAGCGTCAGAGTCACGATTGGATCGCTCCGGGGAACCATGTGATAAGCGAGCCTGAGGCCCGAGTCAAGAGCCGACACGTGACTGGCGACTGAAGACCCGCGACTTCTTGTCTTCGACTCTCGACTCACGACGTTCGACCCGTGACTCCCCGGTGACGGGACGCTATCCTCTCTCCTCCATGCCCAAGGTGATCAAGGTCGACTACGGAACGCTCACGCGTCATGTCTTCTCCATCCACAAGGAGTCCGTGCTCCAGCGGCTCGACATCTACATCCACAAGCGGCTCCCCGAGTACTCGCGCACCCTGGTCCAGAAGCTGATCAAGGAGGGGCGCGTCACCGTCAACGGGCATCCGACGAAGCCCGCGTACGAGATCAACCTCGGCGACGAGATCGCGGTCGACGTGCCGAAGCTGATCCTTCCGTACGTCGTCGCGAGCGACATCCCGCTCGAGATCATCCACGAGGACGACCAGATCATCGCCATCAACAAGCCCCCCGATTTCGTGGTCCATCCCGCCGCGGGCCACTGGGACGACACGCTCGTCAACGCGCTCCTGCACCACTGCGGCGTCCTCCCCGAGACGGACGACATCTACAAGCCCGGCATCGTCCACCGCATCGACAAGGACACGAGCGGGGTCATCATCGCCGCCAAGACGGCGCGGGCCCACGCGGCCATGACGAAGCAGTTCCAGGACCGGACCGTCGAGAAGGAGTATCTCGCGATCGTCGACGGCGAGATGGCGTTCGACGAGGACGTGATCGAGAAGGCGATGGACCGCCACCCGAAGGACTTCGAGCGGATGGCCGTCGTCAAGAAGGGGAGAGGCAAGCCCGCGACGAGTTTCTACCAGGTGCGCGAGCGGTTCCGCGGCCACACGCTGGTCCTCGTCGCGCCGAAGACCGGGCGCACGCACCAGATCCGCGTGCACCTCGCGTCGATCGGCCATCCGTGCACGAGCGACGCGGCGTACGGCACGGGGAAGCCCGTCTACCTGGCCGACCTGGCGGGCGAGGGCGCGACCGACCCGCGCGTGGCGGACCCCGGGCGGCCCGTCCTGGCGCGGCAGGCGCTCCACGCGTTCCGGATCGCCTTCATCCATCCGGGGACGGGGGAGAAGACCCAGTACGAGGCGCCGCTCGCGGCGGACATGGCGCTGTTGGTTGACTTGTTGCGGACGTACCGGACCGCAACGGCCTGAGATAGTCATCAGACTTCGGACTTCAGACTTCAGAAGCTTTCAGCCGGGGGCCGATCTGAAGTCTGATGTCTGAAGTCCGAAGTCTCGCTATGAAGTCCGTCTTTCTGGTACGATCTTGGGCAAGGGGGGCATCCATCCATGGGCCAGGCGCGCGCTCGAGTCACCGAAGCCGACATCTCCTACCTCGCGGTATCGCTTTTCGACAAGGTGAGGTCGATCAAGAGCAGCCATCCCTCCGTGGCCCGCCAGATCGACCGGCTGGAGCGCGAGATCCGCGAGCGCCTCGAGGCCGTCCGGGTCCAGATCGCGAAGCTCAACCGCCACGACCGCGAGCTCGTCACCGTCCTCGTCATCAACGGCCTCCACCGCACCGCCGACGAGATCCTCATCGAGAAGTGAGTCCGGGTGCGGGAGTTCAAAGTTCAAGGTTCAATGTTGCCCCCTTGAACGTTGAACCTTGAACCTTGAACCTTGCGCCGCTGGTTTCCGCATCACGTTCGTTCATCGGAACCTGTTGACTCCCTTCCGCGCCGTTTTTAGAATTGCCGGTCCTTATCCGCCTTGGTTCGATTCCCCGGACCCTTTGTCAGAGGGGCGCGATGAGCCGGCGATGGCGCCGTCCGAACGACGGCCGCCGGCGCGGCGCGCAGCTCGGGGAGCCCGAGGGACGGTTGGCAGCCGTCCGAGGGCCCGTCGGCCGGGGGCGGGCAGGTCGAAAGACCCCGTTTGGAGGAAACGATGCCGTCCACGTTCATCGATCCCAAGGCGCTCCTGGTCGCCGGCGTCCACTTCGGCCACAAGGTCAGCCGGTGGAACCCCAAGATGGCGCCGTTCATCTTCGCCCGCCGGAATCTCATCCACATTATCGACGTCCGCGAAACGGTGAAGGGGCTCATCAAGGCCTGCCATTTCCTCGAGAGGATCGCCTCGCGCGGCGAGCTCATCCTCTTCGTGGGCACCAAGCGGCAGGCGTGCACCGTGGTCCGGGACGAGGCGAAGCGCTGCGGCATGCCGTACGTCGCGGAGCGCTGGCTCGGCGGCACCCTGACGAACTACGCCACGATCCGCGAGCGGCTGAGCCGGCTCAAGACCATCGAGACCTGGGAAGAGGACGGCACCATCCACCGGTACGGCAAGAAGGAGCAGGCCGGCATCGCGCGCGAGAAGCGGAAGCTCATCCGCAACCTCGACGGCATCCGCAACCTCGACCGGCTCCCGGCCGCCCTCATGCTCATCGACCCCTGCCACGAATCGATCGCCGTCGCCGAGGCCGACAAGGTGGGCGCGGCGACCGTGGCACTCATCGACACGGACGGCGACCCCGAGAAGATCGACGTCCCGATCCCCGGCAATGACGACTCGATGAAGGTCATCAAGATCGTCGTCGCCAAGCTGGCCGACGCGGTGATCGAGGGGCGCGCGAAGGCCCCGCAC
>DATHFI010000526.1:0-3239 GCA_035490275.1 Planctomycetota bacterium | reverse complement strand
ACGGTGTAGCTCCCCCATTCGGGCTTCTCGGGATTGCGCTCGGTGAACGTGTACTTCGAGGGGTCGCAGGATTCGCCCTTCCAGGGGACGTCGAGCCGGAACTGGATCTCCTGGTGGGAGACCTGCTTGGGATCTCCGAGCCAGGCGGTTCCGGACTCGTACTGCCGCTGCCAGATCTCCAGCTGGGCCTGGCTCGGCGGCTCGATCACCACGTCGGGCGCGTCGACGTTGAACCGCCGGCTGCACTCGAAGGCGCAGAGCACCGCCGCGGCCGCCGCCAGCATTCCCAGTTTGCGCATGGCCCTAGCCTGTCCTGGTCACCGATTCCGGATTCTGGATTTTCGATTCTTGGGCGGATTCCGGTCCGGCGGCCTTTCGACAATCCACAATCCACAATCCAGAATCGTTGCCGTCATATTCCCGAGGTCACCACCGCTGGAGTCTCTTTCGCCAGTGATTCAACCTCTCCGCTTCCTGTCCGGCTTGAAGCTCGGAGCTCGAAGCTCGAAGCTTCCGTCACGCTTCGTCCTCGCGTTCTTCCCCGGCCGCCCCCTGCTCGCCTGCCGAAAGGCGGAACGCGACGATCTTCCCCGGCACGATAAGGGTCTCGATCTGGTCGATGTCGATCACGACGAACTCGGGCGTGACCTCTTTCAGGATGCCCATCCAAGGTTCGGTGTTCTCCTGGGTCCAGATCTCGACTTCGCGGTCGATATATTCCGTCAATTTTTTCAACATGGGCCGCCCATCTTAGGGAGACGTGCAAACCAAGGCAACTCCGGGGGTTTACTTGAAGCTTCGAGCTCCCAGCTTCGAGCTTCGAGCAGCTTCAAGCGGACAGCTGCTGGGAGCTCGGAGCTCGAAGCCTGGAGCTAATAATCTTCGGCTTCCAACGGATGCTGTTCTCTCAGTCTGGGCGCCGTCGGGCCCTCGCCGGCCGGGATCGGGATTGCGGGCGCGCCGGCGGAGGCCTTGCCCGCCTCGCGTTCGGCGACCGACTGGAGGCAGTACTGGTACTCGCGCCAGAGGTAGTCGCGCGTCACGCCGACGTCGAGATGGTCCCACGGCAGGACCTCGTCCTGCGGAATCTCCCGGCGCGCGACGGCGTCGGGATCGACGCCGACGGATTCGAAGACCCGGAGCCAGCGGTCGAGGCTGAAGAACTCGCGCCACTCGTCGAAGAGGCACCCGGCCTTCACGCCCGCCACGACCGCCTTCGACAGTTTCCGCGATCCGCGAGCGAAGACGGCCTCCACGTAACTCGATCGGGGGTCGTGCATTTTCAGGTGGACCCGCGTTCCCCGCGCCAGCGAGGCGAGCCGCCGTTCGACGTCGAGGAGGTACCCGAAATCGCGCTGGCGGGCGAACTGGAACGGCGTGTGCGGCTTCGGGATGAAGGGCGAGATCGTCACGTTCACGTCGGCTCGGCGGCCGCGGACCTCCCGGCCCGCCTCGGAGACCCGCTTGGCGGTCTCGATGATCCCCCGGAGGTCCTCGTCGGTCTCCCCCGGCAGCCCGATCATGAAGTAGAGCTTCAGGTGGTTCCATCCCTCGCGGAAGGCGGCCCGCGCCGTGTTCATGAGATCTTCGTCCTTGATCGGCTTGCGGATGATCTTCCGGAGCGCCTCCGTACCGGCCTCGGGGGCCACCGTGAACCCGCTGTGGCGGACCGATTTCATGAGGCCGGGGAGCTCCGCGAGCTTCTCGTCGATCCGGAGCGACGGGAGCGACACGCTGACGCGCCGCGCCTTGAAGCGCGCGTTGAGCCGGGTCATCAGTTCGTGGATGTGCGGATAGTCGCCGCTCGAGAGCGACGTCAGCGCGATCTCGTCGTACCCGGTGTTCGCGTAGACCGACTCGGCCTGCTCGACGAGCTGCTCGACCGGGCGGAAGCGGAGCTTGTTCTTGAAGTTGACCGCGTGGCAGAAGCGGCACTTGTGGGGGCAGCCCCGCATGATCTCGAGGTTGATCCGGTCGTGCACGACCTCGGCGTACGGAACCACGGGCTTCAGCGGGAACCACGCGTCGGCCAGCGACGGCACGGCGGCCTTCTTCACCTTCTCCGGCGCGCCGCCCAGCGGCGTGATCGACTCCACGGCGCCCGAGGGGGCGTAGGCGATCTCGTAGAGCGACGGCACGTAGGCCCCCGCGACCTTCCCAGCGATGGCGCGGAGCAGCTCCGCCCGCGCCGCCCCGCCGGCGCGCATCTCGCGCAGGAGGTCGAGGATCTGGAGGATCGCCTCTTCCCCGTCCCCGAGCACCACCACGTCGAAGAAATCGGCGACCGGCTCGGGGTAGGAGCCGTTCGGGCCGCCGCCCACGACGAGCGGATCACGGTCGGACCGCTCCGCCTGCCAGGTCGGAATACCCGCGAGGTCGAGCATGTTCACGATGTTCGTGTAGGAGAGCTCGGCCTGGAGCGAGAACCCGAGGAGGTCGAAGTCGCGGACGGGACGGTGGCCGTCGACGGTGAAAAGCGGGATGCCGTTGGCGCGCATCTTGGCCTCGAGGTCGGGCCACGGCGCGAAGACGCGCTCGCAGAGGGCGTCGGGCCGCGCGTTGATGAGGCCGTAGAGAATCTGGAGCCCCAGGTGGGACATCCCGATCTTGTAGGCGTCCGGGAAGGCGACCGCGGCGCGGACCTGGACCGAGTCCCAGTCCTTCCGGATGGAGTTCCACTCCCCCCCGATGTACTGGCTCGGGGATTGCACCTGCATCAGGTGCGGCTCGAGACGATCCCAGACGGAGAGCGCCATAGGGAGGGGATTATAGTCCAAGGCCCGGGAGAATAGCGCCTCAGTTCGAGGAGGAGTCGGGCGGCCAGGCGCGCTTCGCGATCTTGCGGAGGCCGGACTCGACCGGCTGGCCGGCCAGGGGGGACTGGCGGATCAGCTCGATCGTCCGCGCGGCCCGCGCCGCGGGCTCCAGCTCCTCCAGCACCGCCTGTTTCTGGGCGACCTCGACCTCGAGGATGGCGGCGAGGCGGTCGCAGAGCGTCCCGAGCGAAAGGTTCGGCTCGATCTGGATGGGCCCCGAGCTCCCGGAGTTGAGGACGCTCGAATAGACGGCGAGCAATCCGAGCCGGACGCGCTCGAGGCGGGGCGACACGGCGCCCGCGGGCTCGGGCAGGACCCGGACCCGCGCCCGCCGGTACGGCGCGGGCGGGATGAGCTCCTCGATCCGGGCCCGCGCCAGGCCGTGAAGGAGGATGTTGAACCGGCCGTCCTCGAGCCGCTCGT
>DATHFI010000525.1:0-2867 GCA_035490275.1 Planctomycetota bacterium | reverse complement strand
AGGTCCTGAAGGCGGGCGCGCTCGCCGGCGGCGGCTTGATCCTGGGCGTGTCGCTTCCGGGATTCGTGAGGAACGCGGCCGCGCAACAAGGGGTGACGACCTTCGCCCCGAACGCCTTCGTGCGGATCGGCCTCGATGACCTCGTGACCGTCATCGTCCCTCACTCGGAGATGGGGCAGGGCGCCTATACGAGCGTCGCGATGATGGTCGCCGAAGAACTCGAGGCGGATTGGACGAAGGTGCGCGCCGAATCGGCGCCGGTCGATCCGGTGTACAACCACACCGCGTACGGCATCCAGATGACCGGCGGCAGCACGAGCACGTGGAGCGAGTGGAAGCGCTTGAGGGAAGCGGGGGCGGCCGCGCGCCAGATGCTGATCTCCGCGGCGGCGGACACCTGGAAAGTCGAACCGGCCACGTGCGCGACAGAAAACGGGGCGGTCGTCCACGCCGGTTCGGGACGCCGATTGACCTACGGCAAGCTCGTCGAAAGCGCCTCGAAGCTCACGCCGCCCAAAGAGGTCACCCTCAAAGACGCGAAGAACTTCAAGCTCATCGGCAAGGCGACCAAACGACTCGACACGCCGGAGAAGACGAACGGCAAGGCCATTTTCGGGATCGACGTGAATCTCCCCGGGATGAAAGTCGCCGTTGTCGCTCGTCCGCCTGTCTTCGGGGGTAAGGTGAAGCGCTTCACCGCCGACGGCGCGAAAGCCGTGCCCGGCGTGCGCCATGTGATGGAGATTCCGCGAGGAATCGCGGTCGTCGCCGACGGGTTCTGGTCGGCGAAGCTGGGCCGCGATGCCCTCGAGATCGAATGGGACGACGGACCGCTGGCGTCGCTTGACACCCGCACGCAGGGCGAGCAGTACGCCAAGCTTGCCCTGGAAGCGGGCGCCGTCGGGCGCAAGGAGGGCGATGCCGCGGCCGCGCTCGAGTCAGCGGCAAAAAAGATCGACGCGGTATACGACCTCCCGTATCTCGCGCACGCCCCGATGGAGCCTCTCAATTGCGTCGCCGACGTGCGGGAGGATTCGTGCGAGGTGTGGGTCGGCACGCAATTCCAAACGGGCGACCGCATCGCCGCGGCGCAGGAGGCGGGGTTGAAGCCGGAGCAGGTCAAGCTTCACACGACCCTGCTCGGGGGCGGATTCGGACGGCGCGCCGTGGTGGACGGCCATTTTGTGCGCGAGGCCGTACAGATCTCCAAGGCCGTGAAGGCTCCGATCAAGGTCATCTGGACCCGGGAGGACGACACGCGCGGCGGTTTCTACCGTCCGCGCGCCTACCACACGGTGAAGGCGGGGATCGACGCCTCCGGAAGTCCCTCGACTTGGGAGCATCACATCGTCTGCCAGTCCTTCATGATGGGGACGCCCTTCGAGGGATTCATGGTCAAAGAGGGCGTGGATGAGACCGCGGTCGAAGGGGCCAGGGACAATCCGTACGCGATTCCCAATATCCGCGTCGTGTGGCACGTCGCGCCGGCCGGGGTTCCGACCCTGTGGTGGCGCTCCGTGGGCCATTCCCACAACGCCTTCATCGTCGAGACGGTCATCGACGAACTTGCGCACGCCGCCGGCAAGGATCCGCTCGAGTACCGCCTTGGATTGCTGGGCAAACATCCCCGCATCAAGAGGGTCCTGGAACTCGCGACCGACAAGGCCGGATGGGGCAAGCCCTTGCCCGAGGGTCGGGGGCGGGGCGTTGCGGTCCACGAGTCGTTTGGAAGCGTGGTCGCGCACGTGGCGGAGGCGTCGATCGGCAAGGACGGGCGGCCCAAGGTTCATCGCTTCGTGTGCGCGATCGACTGCGGACCGGTGGTGAATCCCGACACCGTGCGCGCGCAGATGGAAGGCGCCATCGCGTTCGGACTCTCCGCCGCGCTCTACGGCGAAATCACGTTCGATAAGGGCCGGGTCCGTGAGCGGAATTTCCACGATTACCCGTTGCTCCGGATGAACGAGATGCCGGAAGTTGAGGCGCACATCGTCCCCGACGCGGAAAAGATGGGCGGGGTAGGCGAGCCCGGCGTGCCGCCGGTGGCGCCCGCGCTGGCCAACGCGCTCTTCACCATCACGGGGAAGCGTATCCGCCGCCTGCCGATCCGGACGGAAGACCTGAAGAAGGGATAGGCGATGCTCGGGACGAGACTTCGCGTCGTCGTGGGCGCGGCCTGGCTCGCCGTCCTGGCGTGCGCGATGCAGAACTGCTCGACTCCCGGCGGGGGCGGTTCCAGGGATGACGCCGGTGCGCGCGAGGCCTTCCTCGCCGTTTATCCCGTCTTCATGCACGGCCGCTGCATGAACTGCCATCCCGCCGGGGACGCTCCCCTCCAGGGCGACGACCATCGGACGCACGCTCAAAACGTCCAGCGGGGGCTTGATGGCAAAGGGAAGTATGCGCTCAAGTGCGCCAACTGTCATCAGTTCGCCAACCTGCGCGACGCGAACCTGCCCCCGGGCAATCCGAACTGGCACCTCCCGCCGTCGACCACGCCGATGGTGTTCCAAGGTAAGACTCCCGGCGAGCTCGCACGCCAGTTGAAGGACCCGAAGCTCAACGGAGGCAAGACCCTGGAACAGCTCCTCCATCACGTTTCGGATGACAAGCTGGTGCTGTGGGGATGGGACCCCGGCGTCGGCCGCACGACACCGCCCCTGGGACACGAGGAATTCGTCCGGAAGTTCCGCGAATGGATCGACAAGGGCGCCGCCGCTCCCGAGTAACACGCCGCACTTTGGGCTTTGCGGGCGAGTCGCCTATAATCCACCCGGCATGACCCCGTTCCCTGAAAAGTTCAACATGGCGTCCTATTTCCTGGACGACCGCGTTCGCGAGGGGAAGGGGGAGAAGATCGCCGTCCG
>DATHFI010000524.1:0-4016 GCA_035490275.1 Planctomycetota bacterium | reverse complement strand
CGGATCGGGTTAGCCGCCGCCGCCGGCCTCTCCGCCGCGCTCGATCGGGGAATCATCCATCGGGACCTGAAACCCTCCAACATCCTCTTCGACGGGGACGGCCGGCCTGTAGTTACCGATTTCGGGATGGCGAAGCTCCGGGGAGCGGAGGCCGAGGGATTGGAGCCCTTGACGGGATCTAAGGACGTCCTGGGCACGCCCGCTTTCATGTCGCCCGAACAGATCATGCCGCCCGGCGACGGCCCGGTCGATCATCGGGCGGACATCTATTCGCTGGGCGCGGTGCTTTACAACATGGCGACGCTCGTGCCGCCTTTCAGCGGTCGTAGCCCGTACGACGTCATGAACCGGCACCTGACGGAGGAAGCGCCGTCGATCCGCTCGGTGAATCCCGGGTGTTCCGCCGAACTCGAGGCCCTGATTCTCCGCTGCCTCGCCAAGGATCGCTCAAAGCGTTACCAGACCTACGGCGAGCTCATTGCGGAGCTTGAGAAGATCCGGCAAGCGCCAGCCACGAGTGCAACCGCAAATCCGCGGGGTCGCCGATCCCGGGTCGCTGCCGCCGCGGCGATCCTCCTGCTGGCAGGCCTTGTCGTCATCGTTGCCTCGGCCCACTTCCGGTCGAGGTCGCCGAAGTCGGAGACAGGACAAGCGCCCTCGGCGGGGCCGCACAACTCTGGCAATCCGCCTCCTCCCGCCGTCAAGGAGGTCGACGACGGCAAGACGGAAGGGAAGAAGGACGATGCGTCTTCGACCATGTCCGATCACACCAAAGAAGAAGGGAAGAGCCCCGAAGCTCCGCCTCCTCCGAACAGATCGTTCGAGCCTCTTCGCTCGCTCCTCGCAAATCACGCGGCGCTCCAACCAAGCGAACTCGCCTTGGTGCAGGCGTTGCGCGAGAGTTTTATCTCTCGCCATGCGGAAATCCTGAAGCGCTCGTACGATTCTCTGCTCGGCGACCTTGAGAAGCTTGCAAAGGACGGGCGGCAAACGGCCTACACCCGCCGCCTTCTCGACGGGGCCCGCAGCCTAGTCGAAGGCGCACGGGACGCGGTCGCGGCGCGCCTTCGGACTCTCTCGACCCCAACGTCTATCGTGACAGTCCGCCTCAAGGACGGCGCATCGGTCACCGGGACCGTCGCGGGCTCAGAGCGCGATTCGGTGACGCTCTCGACGGCTGATGCCAAAACGGTCCGGATTCTCTTCGCGGACCTCGCCCTCGAGGATTTCACGTCGGGGAATCCGGTACCGCTTCCGTATCTCGCGCTTCGGGGTCTCTCCGGCCTGGCCTCAACAGTCCTGCGCGAGGCGTTAGAACTCTCGACCGAGAAGGAGGAGCTTCTCCTCTGGCTGCCCTGTCTGGCGTGGATCGCTCTTGAGTACGGCCGCGCCATGGGGAAATCGGGCGACCTCGCGGGAGCGAAGGCGAGCTTCCAGGCGACGGCAGCCTTGGAAGCGGATCTCGTCCCGTTTTTTTCACTTCTCGGCAAGACGTTTGATTCCGTCCGATCCGAATCGGGAGCCATCGATCGCTTCGAGCGCAAGCTGTGGCCGGAAGTCCTCGCCGGATTCCCGAACTCATGCGTCTTCGCTGCTGCCGAGAGGGAATTCTGGGAGGGTTTCCGGCGGGAAGCGACAGAGGATCTTATCCTGCGTTCCCGCGGACAGCTCGAGTGGCAACTCAAGCCGAACACCATGGACGGAAAGGAACTCCTGCGGCTCTGGGACCAGAAGCCGGACGCGGACGGCAAGGAATCGACGTTCCTCGGGGATGCGGAGGGAATCCGAAACATCGTTCGGAACGAGCCCACTCCCCAAGCTGCCGAAGGCCTCTTCCTCACTCTCCGCTTTTCCGGAGCGAAGGATGCAGATGGCAGCTACTTCCAAGTGACTCTCAATCCCACCACTGAAGGAACCAACTACCTCCGGATGGACAAGGAGTCCGTTTCGCTCGTTCACAAGCGGTTGCGACCTGAACGGGAGCTGGAGGCGATCGCTACGGCCGCCATTCCTCCACCATCTGGAGAAACGACCTGGCGGCAGATGGCACTCATACCGTCCGGAGGGCGGCTCTTCGTCCTCATGGACGGGAAGCTGGTCACTCACGCTGAGAAAGTGTCGATCCCGGCCATCTTCGCGATCGGCGTCCATCGGGGAGAGGTGGCGCTTCGCAGCGTCCTCGTCAAGCCCGCGGCCAAAGAGAAGTAGGAGGAATCCCATGAGGTCGATGCTTCGCCCAAGCTTTGTCGTCGCGCTCGGACTGCTCCTGCCTCTTTTCGCCTGCAGGTCGGCCGACAAGCGTCCCTCATGGTTGGATCGAAAGCCCGCCTACACGTTCGAGGTGCTCTTCGTTGAGAAAGGGCATGAGCTTTCCGCCTGCGCGCGCGGTCTCAAGGAGAGTCTCCTCGGACTTCCAGACGGCGTTCTCTTTTTCGAAGCGGACTCGAAGGTCCGCATCAAGGCACCCAAAGGCAAGGAGCCCTATCACGTTCACCTGATCCATCGGGTCGGCGAGGATCTGGTGGATCGCGTCGTTGGGGAGTCCGATCCGGCCACGGGTGTCATCGAAGTGGATCTCTCGGGATACCCAAGTCCGGAGCAACTCGTCGTGACTTCCGCCGCGCATCGTATGAAGCCAACCAGCGCGGCCGACGCCGCCGATGGGAAGAGCCCGGCGATCCTGCCCCCTTACTCGCTCTCCTTCAAGCTCGTTCCGGCGGATCAGGCCGAAACCCTCATGGCGCTTCAGAGCTTCCGGTACGAGGCACGGACTCCCCGGGGAGTCATGAACCTCTTCGTCCAGCCGCTAAATCGCGGCGACATGCTCCTGACATGGATCGATCCGATTCATGCCCACGGATCCCTCTTCGCCGACGCCTACGTGCATTTCGCACCCCTCGACGCCGTCGTAGTCCCGAGACTGACCGTGGAGGTGGCCCAAGAGGACGGCAGGGTCTGGCAGAGAGCGGGCGCCTGGCCGGTGCCGGCCGGAGAATTTCCGACGGCGAAGCGCCCGCCGGGGACCGGGGCTCGCGATGCGAATTTCGCGATCCGGACTCCGAGGCAGGAGCTGGTCAAGTTTTCAGGGCCGCCGAGGCTTCGCCTCAATCTCGTCGGCGACCGGCCCGAGACTTCGGTGCAGCTGAAGGCGACCGTGAGCCAAGCGGACGAGGATGAAATGTTCACCGCCGTTCTCGTACCGACCGTACCGGGTCCGGAAGGCGCGGTCTCGGACTATCTGCCGCAGACGATTCAACTGACGGATGCGGAACGCGAAGTCGTGGCGACCGTCGATCTCGGGAGCCTCGACCCCGCTCGATATCCCCTCACGGCGTCGATCTCCCATCGGTTTGTGTCTTCCTGGATCACCAAAGGGGGAGCTTTCCTGCCCAAGCCGCCGCGCGGGGTCAATGAGGTCAGAGATTCGCAGGAACCGAACAAGGAGGATCGCCCGAAGCTCCACGCGCGCATCATCACGGCGGCGTCCGCGGCCTATTACGACCTCGTTCGATTCTGGGGCCCGACGGGGACGAAATCCAAAGGCGAACTAGCGAAAGCGATCTCACAAACCTCCGCGGGTGATGACGGCGCGCCGTCCCCCAACATCATCACGGGTCCGACCGGAGGAGGGATCATCGGCGGCGGGGGTGTTGCGGGTGGCGGTGCACCGGGTGGAATTTCACCCGCGCCCGGATCATCACTTCCGGGAGGCGGACTCGGAGCGCTCGGCGGCAACGTCGGAGGGGGCGGAGGCACTCAAGCCCAGGCGCCCGGCTTCCCCGCGATTCCCGGCGGAGGCGGTCCCAATCCGCCGCCGGGCGGGGGCGGTGGCCAGAGTCCGGGCGACCTAAAGATCGATCTCGGCTGCGGCTGCGGGATGGCCAACTGCAAGTGCACTCCCCACTCCTGGTCAATGTTCGACGTGATGGGGAAGGTGATGGAATACAAGAACGTCCAGGACTCGAACGGCAACCGGTACGAGATCGCGGACTATGCCTGGAGCGGGCCGCACGGCG
>DATHFI010000523.1:0-4057 GCA_035490275.1 Planctomycetota bacterium | reverse complement strand
ACGGTGCGGAGCATGCGGCGTCCCCCCGCGCTCGTGAGGAGGATGTAGAGCGACTCGGGGGTGGTCACGAGGATGTGGGGCGGCGTGCGCATCATTTTCGCGCGCTGGGCCTGGGGGGTGTCGCCGGTGCGGACGAGAACGCGGACTTCGGGGAGGAAGGGGTCGAGCTCGCGAATTTCCGCGAGGGGGGCCTGGAGGTTTTTCTGGACGTCGTTGCCGAGGGCCTTGAGGGGCGAGACGTAGAGGACGCGGGTCTCGTCGGAGAGGTAGGGGCCGCCGCTCAGGAGACCATCGATCGCCGACAAGAAGGCGGCGAGCGTCTTGCCGCTGCCGGTCGGCGCCGCGATGAGGGTGTGCTTGCCCGCCCGGATGTGCGGCCAGCCCTCGATCTGGGGCGGCGTGGGCTCTCCCAGCCGGGTCTCGAACCACTTACGGACAGCCGGGTGGAACGCGCGCAGAGGCACAGTGCCTAGCATACTTCACCGTGTGACATCCAAGGACACAGAGCTTTCAACAATCAAGACCCGCGGGATCGATTGTGGATTGTGGATTTCGGATTGTGGATTCTGGATTCTGGATTCTCGATTCCCCGAGCCGAACGGCGTTACTTCGGGACGATTCGGGCCGTCTTGATGAAGTCGAGCTCCTTGAACTTGGTGTTCAGGTAGGCGTTGCCTTCGGACTGGATCCTGGATTGATCCGGACCCCCGCCTCGCGGTGGCCCGTCGCCGTACTTGCTGTAAAGCTTGTCCACGACCTCCATGCCCTCGACCACCTGGCCGAAGGCCGCGAACCCCTGGGCGTCGAGCGATCTGTTGCTGTCCTTGAAGTTGATGAAGATCTGGGTCGTCCGCGAATTAGGCCCGCTCGTCGCATAGGTCAGCCAGCCGCGGAGGTTGCTCTTGACGACGGGATCGTCCTTGATCGTCGCTTCCCTCCACACCTTGGTCACTTCGGGCGCCCCGTGGATTCCGAACTGGGCCATGAAGTTGCTCACGACGCGGAAGAAGCGGACATCGTCGTAGTAGCCGTTCTTCACCAGGCCGTAGAACCGGTCGGCGCCCAGCGGGGCCCACGCGCGTTCGACGAGCACCGTGAAGTCGCCCTTGCTGGTCGTGAACTTCGCCCGGAACTTGTCGGGGGCCTTCTCTTTCCATTCCGGGAGTGACGGATCCAGCAGCACCTTCGGCGGCCCGGCCTTCGGCTTTTCGTCCTGGCAGGCCTGCGGGAACAGCGTCAAGCCGGCAACCGCCCAGATAATCATGCGCATGGCGCCCAGTTTAACAAGGACAGTAAGACGATTCTCGATTTTGGATTCTCGAATCTCGGGCCGAGGGGCGGCCGGATCACTTCGGGTAGAATCGATGCTCCGATCCAAGGACAAACCGCATGGAACCGTTGATTGGTCCGATCCTCATGGTCGCGCTGGTCATGGCGCCGTACGGCCTCGTGCGGGGGTACGCGGCGATCAAGGGACGCGCGATTGATGCGCGCGGCGCCGCCGCCGTCGGGCTCGGGTTGCTCTTCATCCTCACGGGAGTGGGCCACTTCGCGAAGGCCGAGCCCATGTCGCAGATGCTGCCCGCGTGGATTCCGATGCGCGTGCCGATCATCTACCTGACCGGCGTCATGGAATTCGCGCTCGCGCTGGGGTTCTTCATCCCCCGGACGAGGCGCTGGGCGGGCCGGGCCGCGGTTGTGCTGCTCGTCCTCTTCTTCCCGGCGAATCTCTACGCCGCAATTCGTCACCTCGCGTTCGGAGGCGAGTGGGGGCCCGCGTACCTGCTCATCCGGACGCCGCTGCAGGCGTTCCTGATTTTCTGGGCGTACTGGTTCTGCCTCCGAGTCCCCACCCGGGCCGAACCGGCTCCGACGAATTGAGATCGCCGCTTCAATCGAGGAATCTCCGCATGGAAACCCAACTCTCGGCCGAGGATCGGAAGGCCCTGATGAGCCGGATCGGGAAGATCCCCATCACCGACGCGCTCAAGCTCCGCATGACGGCCCTGGAGCGGGGGACCTGCACGCTCGAGATGGACCGTGACCTCCGCTACAACGGCATCTTCGATTCCCTCCACGGCGGGATCCTCGCCACGCTCGCGGACAGCGCCGCGGCCTTCGCCATCCTGACCCTCACCGGAGCGAAAGCGAGAATCACCACGATCGAGATGAACACCCGCTTCCTCCGCCCGGCGCTCGGACGGGTCGCGGCCAAGGCACGGGTCCTCAAGGCGGGGAAGACCCTCGCGTTTTGCGCGGTGGAGATCGAGGACGAGCGCGGCGAGCTCCTGGTGGACGCGAGCGTCACCTACATGATCCTGCGGCCGAAGTGAGGCCGGCGGGGTCCCAGTTGGTCATCCCCCTCCGCTCTGTTTCTGTCTCTATCAATCAGTTCCTGTCGGAGCTACGGGGGATTGCCCTCGGTCCGCCCCCGGCGGACCTCGGGCAAAAAAGAAAGCCCGGAGGGGTTGCCTCCGGGCTCTCGGGAATGCGTTCGGGCGTTACTTTTCGACCGTCTTGGCCTCGAAGATCTTCGCCGCGTCCGCGGGCACTTCGTACTTCGTCGAACCCACGTCCTTGATCTCCACGGTCCGGGTCGACTTCGTCGTGACCTCGTCGCCGTCGCGGTTCTTCCGTTTCGCCTCGACGTTGACCTCGTACTTCGTGACCGCGCCATCGCCGTTGACCCAGATCTTCGCGGTCCCGGTCGCCTGGGGCGCGGCCTGGTCGCCGCCCCCGCCGCCACCGCGCCGCCGGCCGCCCATGAGGAACGGCTTCAGAGCCTCGGCCGTCAGCTCGCCCGAGAAGCACCGGCCGCCCTCGGAGTCCTCGCGTTTGACCTCCTTGAAGCTCGCGCTCTTGAGATCCTTCAGGATCTCATGCGGGGCGCGGAGGCCGCGCAGCATCTGGGCCGCCATGGCTTTCGGGTCGGGCCGCTCCCCCTCCGCGGGGCGCTGGGGACGCTCGAGCTTCTTCCACCCCTCGCCTTCCTTGACGGCGAGCGTTTCGCCCTTCTTGAAGGCCTCGAGCTCGCCCGACTTGAGGTGCCAGGGAGCGTCGGACCTGACCTGCAGCTCGACCGGCTGGATTCCCCGGCCCTCGCCGCCGCCACCGCCGCCCCCCTCCATCTTCACGGTGATGGTGCAGGAGTAGTTGCCCATCTCCGCCGCCTTCGCCGCGGCCTTGTCGAGATCCTCGTCGGCCGCCGGCGCGAAGGCCAGCGCGAACGCCGCGACTACCATCAGTTTCGCCATATATTCTCCTTGGGTTTCGATGTCGTACTTCGGACATTTAACCCCCGCCGGAAAGTTCAGTTGCGCTCATTCGCATGAGCTCGTTCCACAGGGGCCCCGGCACCGGCATGACCGAGAGGCGCGTGATGCGGACGAGATCGAGGGTCTTCAGCTTCGGGTTCTTCCGGATTTCCGCGAGCGTCACCGGCCGCGCGAGGGGCTTGTCCGGGACGATGTCCACGGCGTCGTTTTTCGCATCGGTGACCGCGCGCGCCAGTCCGACGACGGCCTTCACGTTGCCCGTGTGATAGATCAGGATCGCGTCGCCGTTCCGGACGCTCCTCAGGTTCTTCAGGGCCGTCGGATTCCGGACTCCCTCCCACCGCGTCCGCCCGTCGCGGACCAGGTCTTCGAAAGAGTAGTCCGACGGCTCGGTCTTGAAGAGCCAGGGCATGGAAGGAGGATAGCTTCAAAGCTCCAAAGCTTTGAAGAGCTATCGCGATTCCGCCATCGCCTTCAACCGTCGCACGCGCTCCGCGGTGTCCGGGTGCGTGCTGAAGCGCGACGCAAGCCAGCCTTTGGGGAGCGGCGGGACGAGGAAGAGATGGGCCGCCTGGGGCGAGACGCGCATGGGAGGCGTCAGCCGCGCCGTCTCCTCGAGCCGCTGGAGCGCCGTGGCCAGGGCGAGGGGCTTGCCCGAGAGGCGCGCGCCGGTCTCGTCCGCCTTGAGTTCCCGCGAGCGCGAGATCCCGAGCTGGATGAGGAGCGCGCCGATCGGCGCGAGAATGGCGACCGCGATCCATGCGAGGCCGTTGATCCGGTCG
>DATHFI010000522.1:0-12254 GCA_035490275.1 Planctomycetota bacterium | reverse complement strand
TCGCCCGCACGGCCGCTTCGAACGTGTCGAACCCGAGCTGAATCTTCGATGCGTCGGACGCGCCTGCCTGCGCCTGGAATTCGCGGCCGCCTCCGCCGCCGCCGCAGGCCTTGCCGACTTCCTTCGCGATCTCGCCCGCTTTCAAACCCTTCGATTTCACGAGGTCCTCCCGGACGCCAATGACGAACGCGGGGCGCTCGCCGGGGACGGCCAGGATCGCCGCTCCGATCTTCCGCTTCTTCGTGAGCTCGTCCATGAGCGCCCGCGCGTCGTCCACCTTTCCGGAGTCGAGCCGGGCCGCGACCACTTTCTCGTCGCCGATGTCGCGGGCCTCCTGCACGAGCGCGTCGACGCCGTTCGCGCCGCCTCCCCCGCGGCGAAGGCGGCCCACCTCGCTCTTCAGCTCCTGGACGTCGTCCGCGAGCTGCTTGATCCGCCGGGGGATGTCCTGGACGGGGCACCCGATCCGGCGGGCGAGCTCGAGGAGGAGATCCTCCTGCTTGCGCGCCGCCTCGACCACACCGGGGCCCGTCACCGCCTCGACGCGCCGGACGCCGCTGCCGATCGCGCTCTCGCTCGTGATCCGGAGCGCGCCGATCGTCGCGGCATGCTCGAGGTGCGTTCCGCCGCAGAGCTCGACGGACTCCGCGTCGCCGACGCTGACCACCCGCACGCGGTCGCCGTACTTGTCGCCGAAGAACATGAGTGCGCCCTTTGCCTTCGCCTCCTCCATCGTCATCTCGGCCTTCGTCACCTCGCGGTCCTCGAAGACGATGCGGTTCACCCAGTCCTCGATTTTCCGCCGCTCCTCGATCGTCACCCCCTTGGGATGGGTGAAGTCGAATCGCAGCCGGTCGGGCTCGACGACGGAGCCCGCCTGCGTGACGTGGGGTCCGAGGACCGCCCGCAAGGCCGCGTGCAGGAGGTGCGTCCCCGTGTGGTTGCGCATGATGTTGAGCCGCCGCTGCGCGTCGACCTGCGCTGTCGCGGGGCCGGGGCGGAGCGTACCCTTGGCGACCCGCCCCAGGTGGAAGAAGTAGCCGTCCGGCTTGCGGGTGTCGGAGATCTCGACCTCGGCCTCGGGCGTCCGGATCCATCCCGCGTCGCCGACCTGGCCTCCGCCGTCGGCGTAGAAGGGGGTTCGGTCGCAGAGCACGGCGACGGCGTCGCCCTCCTTCGCGGAGTCGACCAGCGTCCCTTTGCCGATCAGCTTCGTCACCTGCGCCATGTCCTTCTTCGACTCGTTGAATTTCGCGAGTGACTCCGGGTCGAGCTTTACGACGCGCAGGATGCGGACGTCGACGGGCTTCCCGATGTCCGCGACGCGGATCCCGTACCCGAGGAACTCGGTGACCGGGACTTTCTGCTCCTTGATCTTCGTGAGCGGGCTGTTCGGATCGAAAATCGCTTCGCTCGTCCGCGCCCGGTCCTGCTCCTCCTGGAGCGCCTTCTTGAAGCCCTCGACATCAATCGTCATTCCGTAGTCGCCCAGGACGTCGATCGTGAGCTCCACCGGAAATCCGTGGCTCTGGTAGAGATCAAAGGCGTCCTTGCCGTCGAGCACGTTCTTGCGCGCCTTCTTCAGCTCCTCGACCTTGCCCTCGACGACGGACATGCCGCGCTCGATCGTGCGGAGGAACTGCTTCTCCTCGTTGAGGATCGTTTCCTGGATGTCCTTCCGACGCTCGACGAGGAACGGGTAGGGGGCTTTCATCTGATCGACGACCGCCCCGACGACCTTGTGAAGGAAGGGCTCCGGATCCAGCTTCGCGCCTTGGCGGAGTTTCCAGCCGTCGCGGAAGGCGGTCCGGAGGATGCGGCGGACCACGTAGCCGCGCCCCTCGTTGGAGGGGCGGACGCCGTCGGCGATGCAGAACGTGAGCGCCCGAATGTGGTCGGCGATCCGTCGGAAACGCCGGCCGTTTTCCGATGTGGCCCGCATTTCCAGGACCTTCGCGGCCTCCGCGATGATCGCCCTGAATATGTCAATTTCGTAATTCGAGTGGACGCCCTGCATGACCGCGGCGACGCGCTCGAGCCCGCCGCCGAAGTCGATGTTCTTCTGGGGGAGCGGCTTCAGGATCCCGCCCTTCTGGCGCTCGTACTGGGTGAAGACGATGTTGCCGATCTCGACGAACCGGTCGCAGGAGTGGCCGGGCTCCGTGCACTTCCCGCACCACCACGGGCCGTCGCCGAAGTCGTAGAAGATCTCGCTGCAGGGGCCGCACGGCCCGTTGGGGCCCTGGGAGGGCGCGTTCGCGGGCCAGAAGTTGTCCGCCTCGCCCATCTTGACGATCGGATGCTTCAGCTTCCCGAGTTTTTTCCAGACCGCCTCGGCCTCGTCGTCCTTCTCATAGATCGAGACCCAGAGCTTCTCGGCCGGGATGCCGAGGTCGCCGGTGTAGAACTCCCAGCACCACGGGATCGCCTCGGCCTTGAAGTAGTCGCCGAACGAGAAATTGCCGAGCATCTCGAAGAAGGTGTGGTGGCGCGCGGTGCGGCCGACGTTCTCGAGGTCGCCCACGCGGAGGCACCGCTGGCAGGTCGTGATCCGCTTGTGGGGGAGCTTGCCGATCCCGAGGAACATGTCCTTGAACTGGGCCATTCCCGCCGAGGTGAAGAGGAGCGACGGGTCGTTCGAGGGGACGAGGGAGTCCGACGGGTACCGGGCGTGGCCCCGGGCCTCGAAGAATTTGAGGTACCGCTCGCGGATTTCGTCCGTCTTCATGAGCGGTCGATGATAGAGCGCAGGGGAGGGGTTATCAAGCGACCCGGGGAACCGACCTCAGGCGGCGGGGGCCGACTTCGAGCCGTGTCCGGCCTGTTCGGCCAGGATCTCGAGGCGGTAGAGACGCTTGTCGAACTCGACGAATTGGAGCCGGGACTCGATCCTCTCGACGGCGACCGCCAGTTTGTCGACCACGGACCTTAGTTCCGCAATCGACTTTTCCAAGGCATCGAAACGTCGGTCGACCGCGTCGAATCGCTTGTCGACCGCGTCAAATCGCTTGTCGACCGCGTCGAATCGCTGAGCGATCGACACGAATTTCTCGTCGTGTCCCGCGAGCCGCTCCTTGATCCCCTGCATCTCGGGGACCAGGACGTCCTGGATCGTCCTCCGGATGATTCCGATCTCTTCCACGCAACGTCCCTTTCTCCGGCGCCCGAACATCATGTCATTATAGACCCCGGTCGGCGCCGGGCGTGACCGGTAAAAGAAAAGGGGCGCCCAACTTCCCGTTTGGGGAGTCGGGCGCCCCGGTTCAAGGTCCGCGGGGTCTGGAGCCCCGCGGCGACGCTTCTTATCGCGAAGACTTGACCGTCTTCTTCTCCTCCCGCTCCTCCTTGACCTTCTCATCCTCCTTCGCCGCCGGCCCCTCGGCTTTGCTCGGGGCAGGCTTGGCCGGCGTCGGGGTGGTGCGCGGCTCGAGGCCCATCTTGATCCGGATCTCGTTCTCGACCTTGATGGCGATCTCGGGGTGCTCCTTGAGGAATTCCCGGCCGCGCTCGCGTCCCTGCCCGATCTTCTCGCCCTTGTAGGCGATCCACGAGCCGCTCCGCTCGATCACCTGGTGCTCCTCGCCGAGGTCGAGCAGGTCGCCCTCGTAGGAGATGCCCGAGGCGAAGAGCATGTCGAACTCCGCCTTCTTGAAGGGCGGGGCGATCTTGTTCTTGACGATGTTGGCCCGCACGCGCGTCCCGACCTCGAGCTCGCCGTCCTTCAGGTGGCCGATGCGGCGGACGTCGATCCGGACGCTCGAGTAGAACTTGAGCGCCCGGCCGCCGGGGGTCGTCTCCGGGTTCCCGAACATGACGCCGATCTTCTCCCGCAGCTGGTTGATGAAGACGAGCGACGTGTTCGACTTCGCGACCGCCGCCGTCAGCTTGCGGAGGGCCTGCGACATGAGCCGCGCCTGCAGTCCGACGTGCGCGTCGCCCATCTCGCCCTCGAGCTCCGCCTTCGGGACGAGCGCGGCGACGGAGTCGACGACGATGATATCGACGCCGTTCGAGCGGACGAGGATTTCGGCGATCTCGAGCGCCTGCTCGCCGCTGTCGGGCTGGGAGAGGAGGAGGGCGTCGAGGTTGACGCCGAGCTTCTTCGCGTATTGCGGGTCGAGCGCGTGCTCCGCGTCGATGAAGGCCGCCTGGCCGCCCTTCTTCTGGACGTTCGCGATGACGGTGAGGCAGAGGGTTGTCTTGCCCGACCCCTCGGGGCCGAACACTTCCACGACGCGCCCCTTGGGGACGCCCTTGCCGCCGAGCGCGAGGTCGAGCGACAGCGATCCGGTGGTGACGCCCTCGACGTCGAGCCGCGTGTCCGCGCCGAGGCGCATGATGGAGCCCTTGCCGAACTGCTTCTCGATCTGCGAGAGCGCGACCTTGAGGGCCTCGTTGCGCTTGTCGTTGGACTCCCGGGGAATCATCAAGCTCATCGTTCTCTCTCCTGTTAAGGTGATCCTGATTCTACACAGACCTCAGACTTCAGACATCAGACTTCAGAAAGATGTCAGAAGTCTGCGACGCAACTCGCTTGCCACTCGGGCCGCGCCGAGGAGGTTCGCGTCCAGCGGGTTGCGCGGGGCGTCAAAGCGGTTCCCAATCGCGTTACGTCCGGTAACGCCCGCGTTTCCCCGCGCACGATCTTATTATCGCGGGGGAAGTGTCACAATAGGGCACATTTCGAAGGAATCAAGAATCAGGAATCAAGAATCAGGAATGAGGAATGAGGAATGAGGAATGAGGAATGAGGACGGAATCAATCGCCGACTTTGAACTCGTCGTCGGAGATGTCGCCGTCGAAAACGGCTTCGCCGTAGGTCTCAGTGATCGTGACCGACCCCGTCGGCGTGGTCTGCGACGACTCGCGCTTCAGGACCGCCAGGGTCTTGTGATCGACCCAGATCTTACACTTCATCGGCGGGCTCCCCGGTTCGGGGGACGCGACCGTGAACTTGATCACCCGCCGCTCCCTCCCCTCGTACTTCTCCCAGCCGCCGTCGGTGACCTCGCTCACCTTGAAGAGGTCCTCGAGTTTCACGGTCTGGGACTGGAAGACCGACGCGAAGAGCGAGCTGGTCGACCCCAGGAGACCGGTCCGGACGAGAAACCGCCGGGACCAGGATCCCAGCGCCAGCGCGTGATCCTTCTTCTGCGGGCGATCCATCCCCGCGATGGAGGCCAGGGCCTTCCCGTCCGAGACATTCATGGTCCGGGGCACCGGTTGGTCGTTCATGGTGCCGGACAATTCCGCGCGGACCTTGCCCTCGCCCTTCGACCGGAAGGCGACCTCCATCTTCCCCTTGATGTCGCGCCCGTCCTGCTTGCCGGAGATTTGGACCTCCGCCGAGACCGACAGGGCCTTGGCCGTGGCGTACTTCTCTTCGACCTTCTTGAGGAAGTCGGCGGGGGATTCCTGGCAAAGCAGGAAGGCGGCGAGGAAGGCGATCATGAGGCCATCGTACCGGTTGGGAAGGCGGGCTTTAAAATAAATTTGCCCCGACAACGGGTCGGGGCAATTGGAGCGGGATCGAAATTTTCACTTGGAATAGAGCAACCGGTGTGCCAATGATTTGAGGCCGATTCCGCGCGAAAAACAGGGTCCGAAAGGCCCTCGGTGCCAACAAAACTTGGCGGCCAAATGGTGGATGCTGTAACTGCTTGGCAGGTAAGTAAATGCGGAGTCATGTTTTCTTGGCGATCCCGAACGACAACGCGACGTTCCGGCCCCTTCCCAGGGTGAAAACGGAGTGCCAGGCGACGTCGTCCCACCCGAACGACGGGAGCAGGATCGCGTCCCCCGGTCGCAGGACGAAGAACCAGCCGTCGGCCGCCAGTCGTCGCGTGAGAGCGCCCCTATGGTTGATCAGGCGGTCTATTCGAGGGTCGCTGGAATCCAGGTCAACCCGCGCCAGGCGCTCCAGCTCCCGCTTGGGCAGGGTCAGCCATCCCGTCGACCCCGTGAGCTGGGCATAAACCACGCCCGCCTGCCCTGGGACGAAATCATGGTGGAAGAGCGCGCCGCCGCCCGGCGAGTTCGAGTAGAGGATCCGCTGGATGAACCGGGGGGAGCCGCCTAGCCGCCGGCGGATCTCGGCCAACAGGCGCCGGTTGCGGGTGACGGCGCGGCTCACGGGAAAGACCGCGTCGAAGAGCCGCTCGCTCGCCCGGGCCGCCGCGGGATCGTCCTTCCAGTCGTCCAGGATCTCCGCGCCATATCCGAACCTCAGCCGAAGCGACCCATCGCCGGGATGCGTCGAGAGCCAGTTGACCTTGATGTAGAGGTCGCGCGCGAAATGGACCTTCTGGATCTCCAGGGGGTCCGCGACGTTCTGCGTCGTGCCTACGACCCGGATCGCGCGCGGCAGCAGCGGCGCGAGATCTTCCCCGGCGCGAAGCCGATCGAGAAGTCGCGTGACCGGGGCGGTGTCGGGCACGGGCACGATCCCGGGAAGCGGCACGGGCTCGGCCGCTTCCCACGAGGTGGCGCGCGGGACCGGCGTCACGAAGCCGTGGTCGACGCCGCGGCGGCGGAGACGGTAGCGCATCGGGGGCGATACTATACGGCGATGCGGCTCACGCCGGAATCGATTCTCGGGGCCTACCGGCAGGGGGCCTTCCCGATGGCCGATCCGGCCACCGGAGCGGTCTCGTGGTACCGGCCGGAACCCCGGGCAATTCTTCCCACCGACGGCTGGCACCTGCCCCGGCGCCTGAAGCGGTCGGTGCGGAAGTTCGAGCTGACTTCCGACCGCGACTTCGAGGGCGTCATCGACGGCTGCGCCGCGCGGCCCGCGTCGTGGATCTCGCCCGAACTGCGCGCCGCCTACCTCGCGCTCCACCGCGCGGGCCACGCCCACAGCGTGGAAGCCCGGGCGGAGGGGAAGCTCGTGGGCGGCATCTACGGTGTCGCCATCGGAGCGGCCTTCATGGCGGAGTCGATGTTCCACCGCGCGACCGACGCGGGGAAGGCGGCCCTCGTCGGCCTTCTGCAGCACCTCTCGGCGCGCGGCTTCCATTTCTGCGACATCCAGATGGTGACGCCGGCCACGGTCCAGTTTCGGCCCTTCCAGATTCCGAACACCGCGTACATCCGCCTGCTCGAGGGCGCCGTCGACCTCGATCGTCCGTGGGGGACGTTCGGCGTGGCCTCCTCGCCGAGCGTCTAAGATGTCAATGGATTCCCGATCGGACGCCGACCTGGTCAACGCGGCCCGGCGCGGCGACGCGGCGGCGTTCGAAGCGCTCTATTACCGCCACCGGGACTGGGTCGCGGGACTGGCGCGCCGGATCTGCGGCGACCGCGAGGGGGCGCTCGACATCCTGCAGGAGACGTTCGCGTACGTCTTCAGGAAACTCCCGGAGCTCGAGCTGCGCGCCGGCTTCCGCACGTTTCTCTACCCGGTGGTCAAGCACCGCTCCATCGACCGCAAGCGCGCGCGCCGGACGCTTCCCGAGGGCCCCGAGCCCGAAGCGCCGAGAAGCGTCCAAGGCGCGATCGACGCCTATCTCAACCAGCTGGGGGAGGAACACGCCGAAGTGGTGCAGATGCGGTTCGCGGACGGGTTGACTCTCGAAGAGATCGCGGCGGCGCTGGAGATACCCCTGGGCACAGTCAAGTCACGGCTGCATCACGCGCTGACGATTCTGAGGAATCGCACGAAACCCCCCAGTTGATTGCGGGTCCGGAAATCAGCAATCCGAAATCTGCAATCTCAAGTGGATTCCGTGAACCTTCGTGCCTGTTTGGCCGCCTCAGGATCGATGGATCACCTCGACGGGCTGGCTCAAGATCGTGTCCGTGCCGGTGAAGGGTCGCCGGAGGAAGCCCAGCACGTTCTCGAATGCCTCCAGTGCATGGTGGAGATCGAGGTCCTTCGCTTCATGGCGGACTCGATGAAGGCCGCCCAGTCCGTTGATGTCTCCCCCGAGGTGGATCGCGCGATCCTTTCGACCATTCCGCGCCGTCGCCGTCCCGCGTGGTCCATTTTCGCGGGTTCGGCCGCCGCGATCCTCGCCGTCGCGATCACGCTCACGTTCGTCCTGCCCGCCCATGCCGTCGACGTGGTCGACGCCTACGCGCTCTCGCGGAAGGGCGGAGACGCGACCGAGATGTTGAGGGCCTGCACGGCAGTCCGCTCGCCCCGCATACGGGAGATCCACGGGAACCGCTTCGTCGCGGTTGACGTCTATGTTGAGGCGGGCGAGAAGAAGCTGGCCGCGTGGCAGGTCGAGATCAGCACCGACGACCGCGCGGCGATCGTCGGCGTCGAGGGCGGGGCGCCGGCCGCGTACCGCGAGCCGCCGACGTACGATCCGAAGGCCCTGCAGGGCGGCAAGATCGTGCTCGCGGCCCTCACGACGGGCGAGGCGCCCTCGGGTCGCATCCGCGTGGCGCGCGTGCACCTTATGGAATCGGAGCCGTGTCACATGGAAGGCAAGGTCGTCGCTGCGGCGACGACAGGGGGCGAGCGGTTCGACGCGAAAGTTACACTCGTGCGGACAGGAGATGCCCGATGAAGAGACTCCGAGTCTGGCTGGTGCTCGCTGCGATCGCGGCGGTCTGGGCGAGTTGCGGGCAGCAGGGCGGAACCGTCTACTATCGGGCGTACAAGCATGCGGAGGCGCCGGCGAGCGATCCGGCCATCGCAGGGGCGACCTTCTCCTTGCTCGAACCAAAAGAGGAACTCCTGATCGTCGCGGAGAGGGCGGGAGGACGTGAATCCGAAAGTACCAAGGACGTCATAGGCTTTTTGAAGAAGCAAATGAAGGGCGACAGGTCCGGGTCCCTGACGGATACGATGGGGATCGGAGGATCGAGGCCGTATCCGGAAATACAGGAACCCCGCGGCGGCGAGCTGCGCGCCAAGCTGGCGGACAAGCTCGTCCCTATTCCGCTCAAGCACACCGACGTCAAGGCGCAGGTCTCGATCTACATCGCCTCCGTCACGGTCAAGCAGCAGTACCACAACCCGTACGACGGCAAGATCGAGGCGGTCTACCTCTTCCCGTTGCCCGACGACGCCGCGGTGCGCGACTTCATCATGGTCATCGGCGACCGGAAGATCCGCGGGATCATCCGCGAGCGCGAGGAGGCGAAGCAGATTTACCAGGAAGCGCGCCGGCAGGGGCACGTCGCGTCGCTCCTGACCCAGGAGCGGCCCAACATCTTCACGCAGTTCGTCGCAAACATCGAGCCGGGCAAGGCGATCGACATCGACATCACGTACTTCCACTCGCTCAAGTACTCGAAGGGCGAGTACGAGTTCCATTTTCCGATGGTGGTCGGGCCCCGATACAACCCTCAAGGCTCCACCGACGGCGTCGGTGCGGTGCCGATGGGCGCGACGGGATCGTCGGGCCAGAAAACTGAAGTCAGCTACCTCGCGCCGGACGAAGTCAGTTCGAACGACATCTCGCTCGAAGTCGACGTCGACGCGGGACTGCCGATCGAGAAGCTCGAGAGCCCGAGCCACATCGTCCAGATCGAGCGGCCCGCCGCGACGCGCGCGACGGTCCGCCTCGCCCCCAACGACCGGATCCCGAACAAGGATTTCGTTCTACGCTACAAGGTCGGCGGGAAGGGGATCGCCTCCGCGCTCGTGGCGTACCGCGACAAGGAGCAGGGGTACTTCACGCTCGTCCTCCAGCCGCCCGACAGCCTGGAAGAGATCCCGAACTCCGCGCGCGAGATGGTTTTCGTGCTCGACGTTTCCGGAAGCATGAGCGGCGCGCCGATCGAGATCTCGAAGCGGACGATGGAGCGCTGCCTGCGGCGGCTCGCCCCCGGCGACACGTTCCAGATCATCTGCTTCGCCGGCGCCGCCTCCGCGATGGCGGAACGGCCTCTGCCCGCGACGCCCGAGAACATCAAGCGGGCGATGGCGTACGTCCAGGCCCAGAACGGGAGCGGCGGGACGGAGATGCTCACGGGCATCCGCGCGGCGCTGGAATTCCCGCGCGACCCCGAGCGGTACCGCATCGTGTCGTTTATGACCGACGGCTACATCGGGAACGAGCAGCAGATCTTCGGGGCGGTCCGGCAGTCGATCGGCGACGCGCGCATCTTCGCGTTCGGGATCGGCTCGTCGGTGAACCGGTTTCTCATCGAGGGGCTGGGGCGGATCGGCCGGGGTACGACGGCGTTCGTCGGCCTGGACGAGTCGAGCGAGCGTGCCGTGGACGGGCTCTACCAGCGGATCGAGCATCCCGCGCTCACGGACATCCGCCTGATGTGGTCGGGCGCCGAGATCGCGGAAGTCCAGCCCGGCCCGATTCCCGACCTCTTCGTGGGCCGGCCGGTCGTGATCACCGGCCGCTTCAAGGGCTCGGGCGTCGCGACGCTCAAGGTGGCGGGGAAGATCGCGGGCAAGGATCACGTCGCGACGCTGTCGCTCGATCTCGACGAGCCGGGCTCGCGCCACGCGGCGCTTCCCGCCGTATGGGCGCGGGCGAAGATCGCCTCGCTTTCCGACCGGCTGATCTTCACGCCCGACGGGGCGGACTGCGCGGGTGCGATCCGCGGGGTGGCCCTCGAGTACGGCCTGATGTCGCAGTACACGGCGTTCGTGGCGGTCGACTCATCGCGCCGGACGGAAGGGGAGAGCGGAACCACGGTCCCGGTCCCGGTGCCGGTCCCCGCCGGCGTGAAGTATGAGACGACGGTTCCCGAAAAGAAGTGAGAGTTACTCGAGGACGAATTGAATTTCGTTCTTCGGAAAGCCGTTGATCTTCTTGTCGGTCGCGTGGGCTTGCCAGGTGGCCGTGATCGTGAATCGGCAACCCGGAATCCTGTTTGCCCCGTCCGAGATCCAACCCATGTCCGGCAGTCCGTCAAATTCGTAGCGACCGTCTTCCTTGGTTCTTGCATGTCGCGTCGGGAGCGGCACGTACTTCGACCCAAGGTAATTCCCGTAGATGTCATATGAACTCGAAGTTTCGATCTCTGCTCTGATCGCAATCTCGATGTTTTCAAGCGGCGCGCCATCCAGGGCGACGCACCTGATTCGGATCGGGCTGTCCCTCACGTACTTCAGGGTCAGCGGATTCTCATCGAGCCATCTTGCATAGAAGGTGCGGTAGCTGTGTCCCGCTCCGGTCTTGTAGGAGTAGACCAACACCCACTCCCTGTCTTGGAGCACGTCGAATTCGACCATTCCTTCCTTGTCGGATCGCAGTTCGGAAGACTGAAAAGTCTCCTGATAGTCTTTCGAACTCACGATGATTACGACCGCGTCTTCCACCGGTTGTCCGTCGATGCCAAGGACGAGCACACGGCAAGTCTTTGTCTTCGGGACCTTCTTTTCGATCGGCTTCGGTGTTCCGTCGTCTTTCGCGGGTGATTTGTCGGCCACAGGGGCGGTCGCGATATCTGGAGTATCGCTGCTCGAGTTGATTGCGTCCTCGGAATCGGAGGTTTCGGCCGGGATAGCCGCCGGTAAAGACGGCTTGAAGACTTGCGCCGGCGCGTGCCATCGCGACCGGAGCAGGGCGAACGCGACGACGATCGCCACGATGAGGACGTGCAGCAGGAGATGGCGCCGCATGATTTTCAATACTAATGCAACGCGCGGCTGATAGAAATGGCCGGATGATATCCGGTCGCGCGACGTCGGAAGGCACGGCGAAATTCGCCCAATCCAGGTCGACCGCCAAGGAGCATTGGCGTCAGGCACTCGACGTCACGCTCTCCTCGGTCGGGATGGGCTCCTACCTCGGTCGATGGGACGACGCGACCGACGCGCAGGTCGCGGCCGCGGTCCGGCGCGTGATGCAGTGCGGCGTCAACGTCATCGACAGCGCCATCAACTACCGGTTCCAGCGCGCGGAGCGGTCGCTCGGGCGGGGGATCAAGGCCGCGATCGACGCGGGGGAAGTCACGCGCGACCAGATCCTGATCTGCACCAAGGGCGGCTACCTGTCGTTCGAGAACGAGCCCCCCTCCAACCCCGCGGAGTGGTTCGAGCAGACGTTCGTCGAGTCGGGCATCGCCACGTTCGACGACCTCGTCGACGACTCACACTGCATGACGCCGGCCTACCTTCGCCACCAGATCGACCGGAGCCGCGCCAATTTCGGCGTGGAGACCCTCGACGTCTACTACGTGCACAATCCCGAGGGCCAGCTCCCGCACGTGGGGGAGAAGGAGTTCTACCGGCGCCTGACGGCCGCCTTCGCGCAACTGGAGAAAAGCGCGGACGAGGGGAAGATCGGCGTGTACGGCGTCGCCACGTGGAACGGGTTCCGGCAGATCC
>DATHFI010000521.1:0-5728 GCA_035490275.1 Planctomycetota bacterium | reverse complement strand
TGGTACGACGCGGACCGCAAGATGATCCGGCGGACTGTGGGGGGGCAATCGATCATGCTCCAGACACGGAAGTAGCTTTCGATCGATTGCCCGGCTTCCAGATCCCAGATCCCAGATCCCAGCTGCTCCCAGCTCCCGGTCCGTTCCCTTTCTGATCCTGGACTTAGGACCAACACCGGACTCTGGACCCCGGACATTGGACTCTTTAAAAAAAAGCGAGCTCCCTGGGTGGGGAGCCCGCCGATAGGAGAGGGGTAATGGGTTGTGCATAGAATAAGTCGGCCGCGGACCGGGCCGACTTGAGCGAAGGTTGCCCAACTTTTCAAAAAAGTCGATTCTTGATTCCTGATTCCTGATTCCTGATTCTTGATTCCATCTTCCCGATTTCCCTCAAGTCGACCCCCGCCGCGTACGATAAATTCTCCTGCCAGGACCCGGCGACGCCGGATCGGCGCCGCGGCAACGGCCGAGAGGCCGGGGCCGGGGGTCCGGCCGCGCCCCGCTTCAGGGGCCGGTTCCGATCACGATGCGCTGTGCGCGCGCCGGAACGTGACGTGCGGTCGCTGTCTGACAAACGGGGGAGTGTGGCATCGCCGCAGGCGCCCTGCAGGAGTGGAATCCAGGCGCCTGGGGATCCGATCGGGCGGACAGCTGGGGTGGTCGTCGCCCCGCGGCCCCGGAGGCGGCCCCGCCAGGGGCGCCCCGGGTCAGGCTCCGTGACAAATTCGCGCACCCGCGCTAACCTTGGCGGGGGTTGCGCGCCCACGGGGCGGCCGCAGGGAGGCTGCCGTCGGGCGCCGCGTCCGGGAGGCGCGGCCTTGATCGTCCGGATCGGGATCGCCGTCGGAACACTGGTCGCGCTGGGCGTTCCGGCTCTTGTCTTCGCACAGGACACTCCCCCGTTACAGCGCTCCCCCCTTGATCCCGGGGCTGATTCTCGATTTTCGATTTTTGATTCTGGGCCCCGCCCTCCCGAAAATCCAGGATCGAGAATCGGGAACCAACCCGTTCCGGAGATCAACCTCTCCGGCTCCCTCCGCCTCGAGTACCTCTTCCGCGACTCCGCGATCGAAGGCCTGCGCGCCCGCCTGAACGGCGCGGCGCCCCCGGGCGGAGACGACAGCTTCATCACGGGCGAGTCCCGACTCCGGCTCGACCTCAATCTCGCGGAGCGCGGCCGGCTCGCGATGGAGCTCGCCAACCTCCCCTACGACGGGGGCCAGGACCTGCCGCTGGCCGGCGGCGGCGCCCCGGACATCCTGCTCCGACAGCTCTACGCGGACATCGAGGGCGTCTTCCACGACGACCTCACGCTCCGGGTCGGGGCGTTCGACTACGCGTGGAGGATCCGGCCGCACGACGAGCCTTTCCTGCTCGACCTGGGGCGGTCGGAGCCCTTCTTCGCCTCCTCGAGCGCCCGATTCACGCGGGCCACGGCCGACCGGGAGATCGCGCTCCCGGGCGGCGCGCTCCTCAAGTGGCATGCGGGCGATTTCGTCGAGGTCGAGGCGCTCTGGATGACGGTCCTCGAGGGGGGCCCTGCGTCCCGGGACGAGGCCCTCGGCGCCCTGCTCGCCAATTTCCCCCTGAGCGAGCGGTCGGCCGTCTTCCTGGGCGCGCTCCACGTCGCGGGACCGGGCGACGGACGCGTGACCACGGCGGGCGGAGGGATCGACGCCTATTTCGGCCCCGACCGGGAGCTCGAGCTCTTCGGCGAGGCGTGGTTCCAGTCGGGACGGCTCACGTCGGGGGTCTCCAAGCGCGCGTGGGCGGGCCGGGCCGGCGCGCGCGTTGTCGCCGGCGACTGGTCCACCGAGGTCTCGGCCGACTACGTCTCGGGAGACCGCGATCCGGCCGACGGGCGCGACGAAGGGTTCCAGTCGTACGAAGGACGCGAGCGGTTCCGGATCGTCGAGAGCGCGGAGTTCGGGCTCGACTGGGACACCAACCTCTCCTCGATGCGGCTCTCCGGGGTCCGACAGCTCGGGTCCGGGGTTTCGTTGCGGCTCGACGTGGGCCGGTTCCGGCTTCCCGAGCCGGCGGTGGACGGCGCGGGCGCGCCGCTGGGGATCGGCAAAGACCTGGGCACGGAGGCGGATCTCACGCTGAGCGCGGGAATCTCGAAAGCGGTCGAAGTCTGGGCGACCGCCGCCGCGCTCTTCGGCTCGAAGGCCTTGGAAGCGGCCTCACCGGATGGAGACCGTGCGGCGATCCTCGCCGCCTTGGGCATTTCCGTGAAGTGGTAGGTCAAGCTCCCAGCTCCCAGATTCCAGATTCCAGTTCCTGAAGCTCCGAGCTTCGAGCCGGAACGGGCAACGGAAGCTTGGAGGTTAAACCTGCCAGTGTCATAATTCGACCCAGTGAAGGCACTTCTTCTCGGCGCCGGGTACGCCACCCGGCTTTATCCGCTGACCCGCGAGCGCCCGAAGCCCCTCCTGCCGGTCGGGGGCGTCGCCATCCTCGAGCGGATCTGCGGCGAGGTCTTCCGCGTCCCCGGGGTGGAGCGCATCTACGTGGTCACGAACCACCGGTTTGCGGGCCACTACTACAGCTGGCTGCGCGATTTCCAGGACGGGGCGAAGCCGCCGGTGCCGATCGAAATCTTCGACGACCTGACCATGTCGGCCGACGACCGCCTCGGGGCCGTCGGGGACATCGACTTCGTCATCCGGCACGCGAAGGTCGAGGACGACCTCCTCGTGATCGCCGGCGACAATCTCATCGAATTCCCCCTGAAGGATTTCACCGCCTTCGCGAAGCGCAAGAAGGGATCGGCCGTCTGCGTGAAGGACCTCGGCAGCCGGAAGCTCGCCTCGCTCTACGGCGTGATCGGGGTGGACGCCAAGGGGCGGGTGATCGACTTCGAGGAGAAGCCGCCGACCCCGCGGAGCACGCTCATTTCCATCGGGGTCTACTATTTCGCGCGGAAACACCTCCCTCTCTTCCGTCACTATCTGGAGGAGGGGAACAGCAAGGACGCGCCGGGCCATTTCGTCCAGTGGCTCCATCCGCGGGCCGAGCTGTACGCGCACCCCGTGAAGGGCGCGTGGTACGATATCGGCGACATCGACTCGTACACCAAGGCGAACGAGCTGTACCTCGAGAAGGGAGAACGCTCATGAGAGGCGCGGCCGCCGCGGCGGCGCTCCTGGCCCTGGCCGGATGCGCCGCACCCCCCGAGAGCGAGCCGGGCTCGCGCAAGCTGAAGTACGGCTTCTTCTACGACGCGGTCCGCCCCGCCTCCTCCCGGCAGGCGGAGGCGACGGCGTGGCGGGTCGGCGGATCGCACGCCCCCGAGGTCGACGAGAGCTACGACCTCGCGAAGATCCGGGCCCCGCGCCAGAACGCGGAGGTCGCGGACGACTCCACGATGAGGGCCTGGAAGGCCGCGGTCCTCGATCCGGCCGACCCCGCCCTGCTCCGGCAGATGCGGGACTGGCACGCGGCGCGCGTGAAGGAGCTCGGGGCGCGCCTCGAGGAGCTGAATTCGTACCGGTACCCGGTGGTGAGGGGACGGATCGAGCCGGTGCGCCGGCAGCTCGACGACGAGAAGTACATGCTCGCGGAGATCAATAGCCGCCTGGGAACCTCGGAGTAGCGGGGCATCAACTTCGAAGTTCAAGGTTCAAGGTGTGTACGGAGTCCCGAGTCCAATGTAGCGCTGTTGAAAACGTCTCCCCACCACGAAGTCACAAAGCCACAAAGAGGTGGGATTCTTGGAATGCGCCCGCCGGCGTTCGTGGCCCGAAGGGCCACGAACCGGCCCCGAAGGGGCCAGGGACGGTGGGAAGAGCCGCGGAGAGAAGGCGCCTTCTCTCCGCGGCTCTCCCGGCCGTCCCTTCCGGCGGGCGCTCGACCGATCGGGGTCCGCTTGGTGTCTTCGTGTCTTGGTGGTTGGGATTCAACAGAGGCAGTCCATTGTCAGGTGACCGGGCGTACGGGGCGAGCATTGAGCGTTGAACGCCTCACCGTGACACCACTTCGATCAGCCTGATTTCCGGGCGCGAGAAAAGCCGCGCGCGGGGAAGCGGTCCGCCGGTCATCCCCAGTCCCCGGTTCACGATCACCACCGCTCCCGATTGCCGGCTTTCCCCTTCCGGGATCAGGCCGTTCGACCGCCACAGGGGAAGGAGCGGGCCGAGGAAGGGGATGCGGATCTGCCCGCCGTGGGTATGGCCGCAGAGGCAGAGATCGGCCTCGCCGGGCTTGAGCCGCTCCGCCAGCTCCTGCGCGTGATGGAGCACGATCCGGAAGCAGTCCTCGGGCGCGGTCTTCAGCACCTCGCCCACCGTCCGGGTCGGATGCATCGCGAGCCCCGCGATCACGATCGGCCGGCCGTCGCCCCGGAGCTGGATGAACTCGTCGCGCAGGAGCGTCGCCCCGGCCTCCTCGAAGGCCTCCGCGATCCGGAACTTGTGGTCGTGGTGGCCCTCGACCCCGAAGACGCCGCGCGGGGCCTTCAGGTCGCGCAGGAGCTGGACGAGATCGGGGAGCGCCTCGCGGCGGTTGACGTAATCGCCCGTGAGGAGGACCAGGTCGGGCTTCTCGCGCCGCGCCCACTCGACGAGGACGCGCTCCCGGGCGCCGGGCTCGTCGAGGTGGAGGTCGCTCACGTGGAGGATGCGGAGGACGGCGCGCCCGAGGAGGGGGCGGGGAACTTCCATGCGGGTCTTCTCGACGCGGATCCAGTCGGGCTCCACGAGGAAGGCCCAGGCGGCGGCGGCGGTGAAGAGCGCGGCGAAGGCGATCGCGGCCATCCCGAGCGGCCGCCATTCGGCCGCGGCGACGAGGGGTCCCGGCGCGGCGCGGGGGAAGAGGCGGCGCCGGATCGCGCCCCACGCCCGGAGGGCCATGACGCCGAACGCGCCGAGGGGGAGAAGGACCGTGATGAGGATGAACAGAAACCCGGAGGGAACCATTCAAGACAGCTTCCAGTCCCCCGTTTCCAGTATCCAGCCTGGCTGGAAGCTCCGAGCTGGAAGCCTCTGAAACTGGGAACGGGGAACGGGGAGCTCGAAGCTGGACCTTAAGACTTAGTTGCCTTCCTTTTTCTTCAACTCTTCCGTCAACTTCTCGATCTCTTCGCGCTGCTTCTTGATCATCGCGTCGCGGTCTTTCACGGTCTGCTCGGCGTCGGTCACCTTCTGGGTGAGCGCCTTGACCTGGGCGTCCTTCTCCTCGATCTCTTTCTTCATCGCGTCGACGTTGCCGCCGCCCGATTCCGCCTTCTTCTTCAGCTCGTCGCACTGGGTCTCGAGCGCCTTGATCTTCTCGTCCTTGTCGGCGATCAGCTTCTTGGTCGCCTCGGCGTCGGCCCCGCCGGCTTCCATCTTCTTCTTCAGGTCGTCGCGGTCGGCTTCGAGGGCGGCCGCCTTCTCGGTGAGCGTCTTGATCTGGGCGTCCTTCTCCTCCATCATCTTCTTGGAGGCCTCGGAATCCGCCCCGCCCGCTTCCATCTTCTTCTTCATCTCGTCGCGGTCGGCTTCGAGGGCGGTGACCTTGTCGGTGAGCGCCTTGACCTGGGCGTCCTTCTCCTCCATCGACTTCTTCATGACCTCGGAATCGGCGCCGCCGGCTTCCATCTTCTTCTTCAGGTCGTCGCGCTCGGCGGTGAGCACCTTCGTCAGCTCGGCGCACTTGGAATGCTCCTCGGCGATCGCCTTGCACTTCGTGTCGTGCTCCGTCGCGAGCGCCTCGTAGCGGGCCTTCAGCTCGGCCATGGACGAGG
>DATHFI010000520.1:0-3326 GCA_035490275.1 Planctomycetota bacterium | reverse complement strand
CCCCTGAGGCGATGATCTTGGCGTGAAACAGGCCCGCCATCAGGGGCCACGGGGTGCGCCGCTCGGGGCGGTACACGACCGATTCCGGGATGCAGGTGATGTTATTCGCGTAGTGGAATCCCTCCTCCACCGGGGCATGATCGACGGGCTGGGTCCCCTCCGCGTGGAATTCCGTCACCAGGTATTCCTGGCTGAGGCCGCTGTCGATGGCGTCCGTTTCCGTCAGCTTGAAAGTGCCGCCCGCGAAGAGCCGGTGGACGTTGCCGGCGCCGAAATAGGCGCGCTTGCGGGTGAGGATCTCCTCTTTCCGGAATTTCGTCAGCTCGTCCCCCTCCGGCGTCTTCTTGTAGTGCTCCGCGAAGTAATACTGGATCCCGTCGGACGCCTTCCCCGGGGCCTCGCCTTCGACCTTGAGGTTGTCGGAAGGATTCTGGTCGTTGTAATCCTGGAGGATCACCTTCTTCGGCACGAACCGCTGGCGGCTCTGGAAGCGGACGATCGTCTGCTCCTGGCCCCAGGCCCCCAGGTTCCCCTTCCCCTCGAGGACCTTCGGGCTCCTCAGCGGAACATCGGAGTCGCCCGTGATCGGCCCGAAGGCGGAGTTGCTGTCGCCGTAGATCAGGGCTTCCTTGTCGTCGGAGTGGACGTGGTGGAAGTGGATGCCCTCGTGCTCGCAGAGCCGCTGGAGGAAATCGAAATCCGTTTCCTGGTACTGCAGCACCGAATCCAGGGTGGGATGGGCGCCGCGGCAGCTCAGCTCGACGGTCAGCCCGTGCTGTTCGATCACGTCCTGGATGATGTCGGGCACGCTCATGTTCCGGAAGAACCGGGTCTGGTTGTACAGGGTGAGCTTCCACAGGTCCGGCACCAGGACCACGTCGACCCGGGTCAGCCGGCCCGACCCCGCAGTCCAGGCGGCGTCGTACCCCTGCTGGACCGAGCAGAGCATGCCGCGCACGTGGACGGCGGGATCCCCGAAGATGAGATGGGCTTTCGCCTCGAGGAGATCATCGAAGTTCTGGATCGGGTCCTTGGCGGCGAGCGTGATCGAGTACGAGAAGAGCGACGAGATCGCCTCCGTGCCGCCGAAGGCGAGGACGCTGAACGCCCCCTCGTCGAATCCGTCGAGCTCGATCTGGATCACCTTCCCCATGGCGGGCTCCTTGTGCAGTTCCGGAAACTCCCGGCCCCGGTCAATTCGAGAACGTGTACGTGAATTCCCCGTTTTCGCCGACGCCGATCTTCAGCCGCTCCGGGAGCGGGCCCAGGCTCATCTGCCTCAGCAGCTCCGAGGAGACGCGCGGCAGGATCGACCCCGAGAGGATGTGGTCGATGTTGCGCGCGCCGGTTTCCACCTCCGTGCAGCGCTCCGCGATCACGTCGATCACCCGGGGATCGGTCTCCAGGTGCATCTTGTGGCTCTGCTTGAGCCGGGACCCGAGTGCCGCGATCTTCAGCGCCACGATCTCCTTCATCGCGTCGCCGGAGATCGGATAGAAGGGCACGATCGTCATGCGCGCGAGGAGCGCCGGCTTGAAGTGCTTGCTCAGGATGGGCCGGATGGCCGCCGTGAGGGACTCGATGTCGGGGGCCCCGGACTGGCAGGCGGACATGATGACGTCGGAGGCGAGGTTGCTCGTCATGAAGATGACCGTATCCTTGAAGTCGACCTCGCGTCCCTCGCCGTCCGCGAGCATCCCCTTGTCGAACACCTGGTAGAAGAGGTTCATCACGTCCGGGTCGGCCTTCTCCACCTCGTCGAGCAGGACGCAGGAGTACGGCTTCTGGCGCACCGCCTCGGTGAGGACCCCGCCCTCCCCGTAGCCCACGTATCCCGGCGGCGACCCGATGAGCCGCGAGACGGTGTGCTTCTCCTGGAATTCCGACATGTTGATCACCGTGAGCGACCGCTCGCCGCCGAACAGCTGGTCGGCCACCCCGAGGGCGCACTCCGTCTTGCCCACGCCGCTGGGCCCCACGAACAGGAACGCTCCCATGGGCTGCTTGGGGTTCTTGAGCCCCGCCTTGGCCGCGCGGATGCCGCGGCCGATCACGTCGAGGACGTGGTCCTGTCCCTTGATCCGGCCCCGGAGGTTCTCCTCGATCTTGAGGACGGAGGCGGCCTCGTCGCGCACCATCTTTCCGATGGGGATGCCCGTCCAGTCCGCGATGACCTTGGCGATGACTTCCGCGCCGACCTCGATATGCATGAGGGCGTCCTTGCCCTGGATCTCCCGCAGCTCCCCGAGGGCCGCGTCGAGATCCTTCGCGAGCGTGGCCGGATCCTTCTTCGGCTCCTTCTCGCGCTTGATCGTCTCGCCCCGCTTCGGCTTCGAGGAGCCCTCGATCTGCCGCCGCAGCGCCAGGACCCGGTCGACGGCCACCTTCTCCTTCTGCCACCGCTCGGTCAGAGCCTTCTGCTCCGTCTTGGAGGCGGCGATTTCCTGGTCGAGCTCCGCGATCCTCGGATCGCGCCCGGGGACGCCGCCCGCCTTGTCGCGGTTGTGGGCGGCGAGCTCCCGATCGAGGGTCTGGATCCGCCGCTCGACGTCCTGCAGCGTATCGGGCTTCGCCGTGAGGGTGATCCCGACCCGGGCGGCCGCGGTGTCCATCAGGTCGACGCCCTTGTCCGGATGCTGCCGCCCCGAGATGTAGCGGCTGCCCAGCTGGGCCGCGGCGACGAGCGCGTCGTCCCGGATGGCCACCTTGTGGGCGTCCTCGTATTTTTCCCGGAGGCCGCGGAGCATCGTGATGACGTCCGCCTCCCCGGGCTCGTCGAGCTTGACGAGCTGGAAGCGGCGCGCGAGGGCCGCGTCCTTCTCGAAGTACTTCTTGTACTCGCTCCACGTCGTCGCGGCGATGGTCCGGAGCTCTCCGCGGGCCAGCGCCGGCTTCAGCAGGTTCGCCGCGTCGCCGCCGCCGGCGGCGCCGCCCGCGCCGATGAGCGTGTGCGCCTCGTCGATGAACATGATGATCGGCTTCGGCGAGGCCTTGACCTCCTGGATCACCTGCTTGAGCCGGTTCTCGAACTCGCCCTTCACGCCGGCGCCGGCCTGGAGGAGGCCGAGGTCGAGGCCCATGATCTCGGTGCCCTGGAGGAGGGGCGGCACCTCGTTGTTGACGATGAGGAGCGCGAGACCTTCGACGAGCGCCGTCTTGCCGACCCCCGAGTCGCCGACGATGATCGGGTTGTTCTTCCGCCGCCGGGCGAGGATGTCGATGATCTGGCGCACCTCGCGCTCGCGGCCGAAGATCGGATCGATCTGCCCGGCGCGCGCCTTGCCGGTGTAGTCGATGCAGAACTTGGCGAGCGCCGAGTCGGCCGC
>DATHFI010000519.1:0-3578 GCA_035490275.1 Planctomycetota bacterium | reverse complement strand
ATGAAATCGAGGAGGTACCGGATCTCGGGGTCGCGCGGATATCGTTGCTCGATCAGGGCGACGGCCTCGGGCTTGGGAAGTCCCGACCGCCACATCAGGCGGTGCGCCTCGCGGAGCGCCAGGAGCGTCCCGTCGGCCATCCCGCGCCGCCTCAGGCCCACGGCGTTCGGGGAGACGACGGTCATCGGGACGCCCGCGACCACCATGAAGGGCGGCACGTCCACGCTGATCCGCGAAAACCCCCCGACGAACGCGTGCTTGCCGACCGTGACGAAATGGTGGAGGCCCACATAGGCGCTCATGCCCACGTAGTCCTCGATCTTCACGTGGCCCGCGAGAAGGACGTTGTTCGCGATGATGACGTGGTCGCCGAGCTCGCAGTCGTGCGCTATGTGGCATCCCGCCATGAGCAGTCCGTTGTTCCCGATCCGCGTGACGCCGCCGCCGTGGGTCGTGCCGATGTTCACGGTGACGAACTCGCGGAACACATTCCCGTCCCCGATGACCGCCTCCGTCTCCTCCCCCCGGTACTTGAGATCCTGCGGGCGCCCGCCGAGCACCGCGTGCGGATAGACGGTGTTCTTTTTCCCGAGCGTGGTCCGGCCGATCACCGTCGCGTGGTTCATGAGGACGGAGCCGGCGCCAATCGCGACGTCGGGCCCGACCACGCAGAAGGGGCCGATCTCGACGTCGTCGCCGATGCGGGCCTTGGGATCGACGATGGCGGTGGGATGGGCCTTCATCCCGCGGAATCCAGGAGCATGAACCTCATGTTCGCCTCGCAGACCACCTGGCCGTCCACGGTGGCGCGGGCCGCGATCTCGGCCGTGCGGGCCTTGAGCTTCAGAGTCTCCACCTCGATGCGGAGCTGGTCGCCGGGCACGACGTTTTTCCGGAGGCGGACCCCGTCGATGGCGAGGAGCACGGCGACGCCTCCGGGCGAGTCCCCCTTGCGCATGAGCAGGGCGCCCGCGAGCTGGGCCATCGCCTCGATCTGGAGCACGCCGGGCATGATCGGCTGCCCGGGAAAGTGTCCCTGGAAGAAGGGCTCGTTGTACGTGACGTTCTTGATTCCCACGGCGCGCTTGTAGCCGTCCATCTCGATCACGCGGTCGATCAGGAGCATCGGGTAGCGGTGGGGGAGGATCTTCTCGATCTCGCGGACGTCGAGGAGCGAGCCTTCCTTCTTGAGGCGCCCCGTGGCCGAGCCCTCGACCGCCTCCCGGATGCGCCGCACGAGCTGCGCGTTCGTACCGTGGCCCGAGCCGACCGCGATCACCGTGGCGCGCAGCGAGCCACCGAGGATGGCGAGATCGCCGAGCAGATCGAGGATCTTGTGCCGGACGTACTCGTCGGGCCACCGGAGCTTGTTGTCGATGGGTCCTTCCGGTCCCACGACGAGCGTGTTCGCGGTCGTCCCCCCCTTGCCCAGGCCTTGCTTCTGGAGGGCCTCGGCCTCGCTGAGGAGGCAGAAGGTCCGGGCGGGGGCGATCTCGCGCGCGAAGGTCGCCTCGTCGACGGCCACCGTGAACTGCTGGGAGCCGATGGGCGTGCCCGGGTAGCTGAGGGAGTACGTGATGGCGAGGCCGGTCTCGTTCGGGAAGGCGACGATGTGCGCCTCCTTTTCCGAAACGGCGACGGGCTCCTTGAGCGTGAAGACGCGGCGCGCCTCCCCCTGCTCCTCGAATCCCGCCTGGTTCACCAGGTCGACCCAGGTTTTTGCGGAGCCGTCCCCGTGCGGGATCTCCGGCGCGTCCACCTTGATCGTCGCGTTGTCGACCTCAAGCCCGTAGAGCGCCGACAGGAGGTGCTCCACCGTTTCGACTTCCGCGGGACCCACGGCCAGCGCGGTCCGGCGGACCTTGGTCGTCACGTTTTCCGGGGTGACCGCGATGCGCGGCTCGCCGGGTAGATCGGTGCGGACGAGGGTGAGTCCCGAGTTCGCCGGAGCGGGCTCCACCGAGAGCCGGGCCTGCGCTCCCGAAAAGAGCCCGGCGCCGGAGAACGTGATCGGCGCCTTCAGGGTCCGCTGCACCTTCCTCATGTTTTCAGCTTCCGCTTCAATTCCGCGACCATCCGCTGGAGTTCCCGCATTTCCTCGAGAAGCCGTTCCACCCGATGGGAGGCCGCCAGGGCCCGCATCCTCCTCAGGTGCGGCTCGGCGGGGGTCCCGCTGAACGTCGCCCCGGGGGGAAGGTCCTTGCTGAGGCCGGATTGCCCCGTCAGGATCCCTCCCGCGCCCACCGTCACGTGCCCGCCGACGGCCACCTGGCCGCCCAGCATCGCGTGGTGGTCCACCTTGACGCTTCCTGCGACGGCGACCATGGCGGCCATGAGCACGTGCTCGCCGATGACCGAATTGTGGCCGATGTGCACCAGGTTGTCGAGTTTCGTCCCCCTGCGGATCACCGTACGGTCGAGGCGCGCCCGGTCCACCGCGCAGTTCGCCCCGAGCTCCACGTCGTCCTCGATGACGACGATGCCGTTCTGCGGAATCTTGTGATGCACCCCGCCGACCGTCGCGAAGCCGAACCCGTCCGACCCGATCACCGTCCCGCAATTGAGGATGACCCGGTCTCCCAGGACGCACCGCTCGCGGACGGCGACGCCGGGGTGGAGGACGCAGTCCTTGCCGATCTTCGCCTCCGCGCCGACGTACACGAGGGCATGGATCACCGTCCCCGCTCCGATGACGGCGTCCTCCCCGATGACGGAATTCGCTCCCACCGCCACGCCCTTGCCGAGCGCGGCCGAGGGCGCGATCACGGCCGTCTTGTGGATCCCCTTGGGGCCGGGGACCGTCGCCGCGAACTCCTGCGCGATCGCGATGAAGGCGACATTGGGATCCTTGACGACGATGGCCGGAATCGAGGGGACCGGCGCCTTGCCGGAGATGACGATGGCGCCCGCGCGGGTCCGGGCGACCTTCGAGGCGTACTTCGGATTGGCGAGGAACGTGATCTCGTCCGGACCGGCGTCCTCGAGGCCGCACGCGCCGCCGATGCGCTTCCCGGCGTCGCCCTTGACGACGCCGCCCACGAGGGCGGCCAGTTCGCCGACGGTGCGTTCCATCAGGTCAGTTCTTCAACACGGCCCCGCACCTGGGACACTTCGCGTCCTTGGTCCGGATGTGGCACTGCGGGCACTCGATCTCCCCGGCGACCGGCTTCCGCTTGCGGTATTCGTCGTTGAGGCGCGTCAGCACCTTGCCCGTGATGTCCAGCGAGGGATCGCAATAGAGGACGGACCGGAGCATGTTCTTCTGGAGGGACTGCGATTCGTCCGTCTTGTCCTCGTCCACGGCGGATTCGTCCGAGCGGAGGATGAGATCGAACTTCAGCTCCTGCGCGAGGGCGGCCGTGACCTTCCGCACCTCGGCGTACATCAGGTTGCGGTGGCTGTACCGGGCGCCGAGGAGCCGGTTCGTCCTCAATTTCTGGAGGATGTCGAAGTGCGCCTCCTCCACCTTGATGTCGGTGTACTTCTGCATGTACAGCGCCGACGTCTTGTCGCTCACGGCCTCGAGCACCTTGGTCTTTTCCTCGAGGCCCTTTCGGATCCGGGCGAGCTCGTCGTCG
>DATHFI010000518.1:0-2285 GCA_035490275.1 Planctomycetota bacterium | reverse complement strand
CGAGCTTCCCGATGTCGTGCAGGAGCGCCCCGCGGCGGATGTCCCGGAGCGTCGCGGCATCGAGGCCGAGAAGCTTCCCGACCCCGATGGCGATTCCGGCGGTCCGCTCCGAATGCTTGAAGGTCCAGGGCGATTTCGCGTCGACCACCCGCGCGAACGCCTGGGCGATGAGGTCCATCCGGGTGTCGTCGGCGATCACGACGCGGTCGGCGGGCTCGAGGGCGGCCGCCTGTTCGCGCGTATCGGGCCGCCTGAGTTTTTCCCAGAAGTCCGAGTCCATTTCGACGACGCCAAGAATACGGACCAGTTCGGGATCGAACCACGTCCCCGAGCGATCCAGGGCCATGGCGCAGGCGGCGGCGACGCCGTACGCGCGCCAGAAGACCTCCACGGTCTGCGCCAGGCAGATGATCCTCGCCAGGAGGGGGATCGCATCGCCCTTGAGGCTGTTCGGATATCCGTTGCCGTCCCAATGTTCGTCGAGGTGGCGGATCGCCGGGATCGACTCCTCGGGAAGCTCGATCATCTGCGCGATCTCCGCGCCCCGGTCGCAGCGGATGCGCTGGATCTCCCGCGCCCCCCGGCTCCCCCGGATGGCCAGGGTGATCGTCCGGAGAATGCGCCGGAAGGTCGACCGGCCGGGCAGGGCGTTCCGAAAGAGGTACTTGAGCGCGGGGCCCGAGCGGGTCCAGTCCGTGACTTTCACGTCGCGCTTCACGTCCCGGTCGTCGGCACCAAACAGGTAGGCGACCTTGGCGGAATTGCTGGAACAGCCGAGGTCCTTCATGATCAGGGCGTAGAAGAGCGCGGACCGGGTCGCCGGCGGCAGGCCGATCTCCTGCGCCAGTCGCATCCCGATGAGGCAGGTGCGGACCGCGTGCCCCTCCGGCTGCCCCTCGGTGATGTCGAGGGCGTAGGAAAGGGCCGAGACGACATCCGAGAGCCGGACTCCCTTGGCCTTGGGGGCGGGGGAGGCGATGACGGACATGGCCGGGGCGGTCGCGGACATGGGCGAAGGCGTCACTGGAGGCCCTCCATTATCAATGGGATACGCCCATATGCTAGCACGGCCCCCCGCCAAAGGGAAGGGGGAGTTCTATTTTTTCTTTCGATCCCCGGCGCCTCCGGTCGACCCCTTTCCTCCGGCGCCGGTACGTTTGGACGAGAATGGGCAGGACAGCCGTTGAATCCCTCCGTCCAATCGGGAGACCCATCATCGTCAGGCCTTTCACGTTTTGCGGCAGGAGGAGCGAGTGAGAAACTCCACGATCGGACTGGGGCTGATTCTGGCATTGCTTCCGGGATCGCGGCCGGTTGAAGCGCAGGAGAAACAGACGCCCTACAGGTTCACGAAGGGCGAGACCGCGAAGTACGAGGTGACCGGCGCCTTGGAGATCTCGCTCCGGGGAAGCCACCCCGACTTCATCAAGGACGGCAATGAAACGCCCCTCAAGATGGGCTACCGCGCCCTCTTTGAAAATGTCGTCATGGAGACGGACGGGTCGAACGGCGGCGCCCAGCTGGAGCGCCGGGCGCGGAGCGTGAGCGCCACGGGGGTCCTCTATGCCGCGCCTTTCAAGTACGAGTGGGACCGCGAGAAGGACGGGAACAAACCCATCGACACCGACGCCCGCCCGGGCGGGATGATCGACCTGTTCCGCTCCTGGTGCACCAAGGCTTGGAAATTCGGCGTCGACTCCGAGGGGAAAGTCTCCTCCCCGGAGGACGACTGCGACCGCCTGCTCATGAAGGCCGGCATGATGTACTGGCCCGTCAAACAGGGGGAGGCCTCGTGGGTGAGCGAGGACAAGATCGCCGTCCCCGTCCTCCACGATAAGATCATCATGGAGTTCAAGAACGAGCCCGCGAGGAACGTCACGCGCGACGGCCGTAAGCTCGTCGCGATCAAGGCGACGCCCAAATTCAAAAAGCTGGAGAAGGCCAATCCGGCGATTCCGGGGGCTCTTCCAGGCGACTTCGAGGTCACCGTCGCGGGGGAGGGCACCATCGAGATGGACACCACGAACCGCCGCCTCCACTCGGTGAAACTGCGCCTGACGATCCGGGTATCCGGGAAATCTCCTATCCCGGCCGGGGGAGACGGCGACGTCCGCGCCGAGGCGGTCTTCGTGGAGAGCCAGACTTACAAGGACTAGGCCCGGCGGCGCGAACGGCCTACAGCTGGAAGATCGGCAGGACGCGGTTCGGGCACTCGAGCATGAGGAGCGCCAGGGCCGTCGCGTAGGCGCGGCAGCAGAGGCAATACTCGATCGTCCATGACCCGT
>DATHFI010000517.1:0-2003 GCA_035490275.1 Planctomycetota bacterium | reverse complement strand
GCAGTGCGCAATCGCCTTCGCGGCGGGCCTCGCCCAGGCGGGACTGAGGCCGCTCGTCGCGATCTACTCGACGTTCGTCCAGCGCGCCTACGACATGATCTTCCAGGAGATGTGCCTCAATAATCTCCCCGTGACGCTCGTGCTCGATCGGGCGGGCATCGCCGGCGAAGACGGCCCCACTCACCACGGCAACTTCGACATCGCGTTCCTCCGGACCCTCCCGAACATCACGCTCATGGCCCCGAAGGACGAGGTCGAGCTGCACCAGATGCTCGAGTTCGCGCTGACCCTGAAGGGCCCTTGCGCGATCCGCATCCCGCGCGAAAATGTCCCGGACCTGGGCTACTTCGACCTGCCGAAAAATCCCGTCCAGCTCGGCCGAGGCGAGCTTCTCGCCGACGGCAAGGACGGCGCGATCCTGGCGTACGGGGTGATGACGGTGAAGGCTCTCCAGGCGCGGGAGATCCTGAAGCGCGAGGGGCTCCAGATCGCGGTCGCGAACGCGCGGTTCGCCAAGCCGGTGGACGCGGAGCTCGCGGCCTCGCTGGCGCGGCGCCTCCCCTTCGTCCTCACGATCGAGGACCACGCGATTCTCGGCGGATTCGGCTCGGCCGTGGTCGAAGCCCTCGCGCTGCGCAACGAAGAGGCCTCGAAGGTGAAGATTCACGGCATCCCGGACGCCTTCCTCCAGCACGCGAGCCGGCCCGAGCTGCAGAAGTTCCTCAACCTGGACGCGGACGGGATCGCGGATGTGGTGAGGATGCTGGCGACCGGCCGGCCCACTCCCGCCCTGGACGACACCACGGGGCGGATTCTTACGGACGGCGGCGAGCGCTGAGGCGCTGCTTTCGGCTTCCAGATCCCCGTTCCCAGCCGGGCGACACTTTCACCAGGTCTTGGATCGGCATGCGCGTCCAAGATCCATTCGCAGAGTGAGATTATTGCCGGCCGCTGGAAGCTCAGCGCCGCTTTGTTTCGCCCTTCCGCCGCACGGTGGTCGGCGTCCAGCTGAAGCCCACCCGCGTCTCGTCGCCGCCCTTCGGCCCGAGCTCGATGCGGTAAATCAGGCCGTACGGAATCACGTTGACCGCGAGGTCGCAGGCGTCGGTCCCCCCGCGATACCCGTGGACGACCATGTAGGCGTCGGCCAGTTCCTCCATCTGGCAGACGTCGAACGTCGTGCCATCCGACAGGAAGAGCGTCAATCGATTCGCGATCTTCCCCGCCTTTTCCACGATCTGGTCGAAGGCCGACTTGAAGAAGAGACTGTCGAACGGGGGCGCGGCCGCGGCGGACTCGCCGACAAAGTGAATGCTCATGGCCGGACATTATCCGGTCGGAACGGAAACAAGTCGATCAAATCCGAAGTCGCGACCCCTGGCTTCGTTCGTCGTCCTTGGTTCCTCAAAACCGTTCTGGTAGGGTTTCCGCTGAACCCCGCCCTTCGACGGGCTTTGAACAGGAGTCTCCATGAGCCTCGGCAAGCGGCTGGCCCTCGTCGGTCTCGTGGTGGCGGTGATCATCGCGATCGCCGCCGGCGTCCGCCTCCGCGGCACCCAGAAGGCCGTCGAGCGCGTGATGGCGCCCGTCGAGGTGCTCGCTCCCGATCTATTCCCGGAGTCGACGCTCCTCTACGCCGAGGTTCACGGCCTGGACCAGTCCTACGCCAAGGCTGAAGCGTGGTGGAAGAAATTCGAAGCGACCGCGACCCACCTTGCGATTCGGCGGCTGTGGGACAAGGACAGCGAGCGGCTCCCTCCCCCGCTTGCGGGTATGGCGCAGTTCCTCGAGACCCAGCTCGACAAGGCGAAGGAGAAGTTCGGGTTTCTCCCCACCACCCGGGAATTCTACGAGACCTACGGCAAGCACACGGCGGTCGGCGTCGTTCCCGGCGCCAAGGGCGAGCAGCCCCGGATCCTCTTCGTGACCCGCCTCCCCGAAGGAGGGGCGGCCGCCCTTCTCCAGGATCACCTCGGCAAAGCCGGCGGCGTCCGTCCGTGCGA
>DATHFI010000516.1:0-2998 GCA_035490275.1 Planctomycetota bacterium | reverse complement strand
CGGATCGTCAACGTTCGGTTAAGGTCGGGCCAAGGCCGCCGGCCTATTTTTTTTGTACGCATCCAGATCCCGTATCAGGTAGCGTAAATGCATTCCACGGAGATCTACCCATGACCGCGCCCGCTTCCTGCCCGAAATGCTCCGCTCCCCTGGCTCCGGACGAAAAGTTCTGCGGGAAGTGCGGGTACCAGGTCCGGGTGAACCCCGAGGACGCGCGGGACATCGGCGCGCGCATCGGCCTCAAGCACGAAAAGCAGAGGCACCAGCAACAAATCCGCTCGGGCCGCACGACGATCCTCGTCGTCGCGATCCTCACCGTGGTGGGCGCGGTCGCGTTCTACCTCATCGGCAGCGCCAGCATCCAGAAGGCCCAGAAGGAGATCGACGGGGCCCGCGGCAACGAGCGATTCGACCAGGAGAAGGTGGAGGAGGCGCACCGGGAAAACAAGAAGGCATCCGGCCTGAACACGATCCTCGCGGCCGTCAATTTCGTGCTGGCCCTCTGCTTTTTCGGGCTCTGGATCTGGGCCAAGCATCGACCCCTGCCGGCGACCCTCGCCGCGCTCATCCTCTACGTGACCGTCCTCGTGGCGAGCGGCGTCTTCGATCCGACAATGCTCGTCAAGGGCATCATCGTCAAGGCCGCCATCATCCTCTTCCTGGTCAAGGCGGTGGACTCCGCGCGGAAATTCCAACGGATGCAGGAGCATGGGATCTGATCCCCCGGTCCCGCCCGATCTCCCCGCGCCCGACCCGCCCCTGCCCTTCGAGGAGGCCCCGCCGGGCCCGCCGCCCTGTCCGAAATGCCTTTCCCCGGTGAAACCGGGCGCCAACTTCTGCCCCGCCTGCGGCGAACCGCTCCTCGAAGGGCTGCCCCGGGCCCCCCGGCGTTCGGTGGCGCTCCACATCCAGAGCGACATCCGCCGCAGCACCCTTCCCATCCGCCGGACGATGGTCTTTTACCTCCTCTGGCTGGGGATCCTGGTCGTCACGTCGATCCTGAGATCGACAGGATTCATCGACGTCCATGCGATGTTTGTCGGCGACACGATGACGAGCGTCGTGACGGTGGCCTGGCTGTTGATTTTTCGCCGGGACGCGTTGCGCCTCTATGCGCTCCCGGCCAGGGCCGGTTTCTGGTTCCTCGTCCCGATCCTGGCGGCGTGGCCGATCGCCGCGGCGATCAATCTCTTCGCCTCCCTGATCGAGCGGATGATCGGCATCGACTTCAAGTACACCCCGATGTTCTTCGACCACGGCTTCGGATGGGGATGGGTGATCCTCATCATCTGCGTCCAGCCCGCGGTGATCGAGGAGCTGGCCTTTCGCGGCATCATCCAGACCACCCTCCAGGAGGTGATGGGTACCGTGGAGGCGGTCATCGTCACCGCCGTCGCGTTTTCAATCATGCACTGGAACCTGGCGATCCTGGTGCCCTTCATCCTGATCGGGAGCTATTTCGGCTGGCTGCGCCAGCGGTCGGGCTCGCTCTTTCCCGCGATGGTCGCCCATTTCCTGCACAATCTCCTGGTCGTGTTAAGCGAGCGTTGGCCGATCCTGCCGGGCTAGAGCGATTCCAGCAGGCGCACCGGTTCGAGGTCCGGCTCGGCCTGGCCCGTGATGAAGATCCGCTGGAAGGCGGGCCATCCGAGGGCCGCTTCATTGAGGGTCGGTCCCGAGTGGCCGCCGAGCACTTCGATCTCCGTGCGCCGGGAAAGCGCGAGACGGCGGGGATTGATTCCGTCCCTGGGAATGACCCTCGCGCCGACCTTGCCCGCGCGCCGGACCTCGATCGAAATCCGGATCTCATGGCGCGCGGCCCGCGCCGACGGGGAAACGAGAAGGGCGAACCGGAGCGCCCCAACTTCTCCGCCCTCAAGTTGCTGCCGGATCGACTGGGTGCCGCCGCGCTGGAAAGGATTGTTCAGGAGTCCCACCGTCACCACTCGCGGAGTGTCGTGGGCGTTCTGAAGAAAGAGCGTGATGACGGCCACGGCGGGCGCCGCGAGGTGATCCGGAATGGCCAGCAGCGTCCATTGGACGCCGCGGAGCTCCGCCACCGACTGGATGTGAAGATTGTCCTTCAGGATGTCGCGTTGATAGCGCTTCCTCGAAGCTCCGGAGAAGTAGTAAGCGAGGAGCGGCACGACCGGGCATGCGGTCAGGGCGACGATCACGACCAGCACGGCGATCTTGGTCGACTTCTCCGATGGGCGATCCTCCAGGAAGGACAGCAAGGCCAGGGCGGCGAAAAGAAGCAAAGGAACGGCCGCGAGCCAGAAGATAAACCGCTGTGACCGGGTCAGGTACATGCGAAGCAGTTTGAGATTTCGCGCGCCCCGTTGCAACGGGTTGACGGGGATTAGACCGGCTGGACGCGCGTCCCTTCCACGAACCGCCCCGCCGGCTCCGGCGTGATCTCCAGCACGTCGCCGCGGCGCGCGCGCTCGAATTCGGGGATCCGGCGGCGCGTGAGAAGCTCCGCGCGCACGAGCTCCTCCTTCGCCCCGCAGAGCCACGCCCACGCCTTGCCCTTCGACCGGTGCAGGTTCGACACGACCCGCCACCGGTTCGGACCCTCGAGCGCCGCCCCGTCGCGCGTCACGATCAGGTACGAGAATTTGAGCGACCCCTTGTCGAACCCCAGCTCGCGGTCCAGCTCCTCCTGTCCCCGGGGCGGATTCCACGGCATGTCCTGGTGGCACCAGAGGTCGCCGTGTCGCCGCATCGGACACGAGGCCGCCCCCAGGCACGGCGCCGCGATCCGGTACCCGGCCGCGACCAGCTCGTCGCGCCAGACCATGACCCGCCGGGCCGCCGCCGGCAGCGCGGAATCGACCACGACCATGTACCCGCCCGGCGCGAGGGTCGAGTCCAGGAGTCGACGCACCGGCGCCGGATCCGATAGCTCCGCGAGCACGTTCGAAACGAGGATCAGGTCGAACGGCCCCGCGGGCGGATCGGCCGCGCGCTCGATCGGCCGATTGAGGAGGAACTC
>DATHFI010000515.1:0-3824 GCA_035490275.1 Planctomycetota bacterium | reverse complement strand
CGCGCAGGAGGTCGAGATTCCATCCGCGGAACTTCCCGGCCCGCACGAGCGCATCGGCCGATCTGACGTGGGCGCTCATCCTCGCGGTGGCGCGTCGCGTCGTGGAGGGCGATGCGCTCGTGCGGGCCGGGAAGTTCCGCGGATGGAATCTCGACCTCCTGCGCGGGGTGGATCTCCATGGGAAGACGCTCGGCATCATCGGGGCCGGCCGGATCGGAAAAGCGGTGGCACGGCGCGCCCGCGGCTTCGGGGTCAAGGTACTCTTTCACTCGCGTCGGTCGGGGATCCCGTTGCGGCGACTGCTGGCGGGCTCGGATTTCGTGTCGATCCACTGCCCGCTGACGCCGGAGACGCATCACCTGATCGGGCGGCGCGAGCTCGGGCTCATGAAGCGGACGGCGATCCTCGTGAACACCGCGCGTGGCCCGATCGTGGATGAAAAGGCGCTGATCGGGGCGCTGCGCCGAGGCCGGATCGCGGGCGCGGGGCTCGATGTTTACGAGCGGGAGCCGATCGTCACCGCGGCGCTCCGGCGGCTGAAGAACGTCGTCCTGCTTCCGCATCTCGGAAGCGCGACTGTCGAGACCCGCCGGCGGATGCTCGATATGGCCATCGCCAACGTGAGGGCCGCGCTCGCGGGCCGGCGGCCGCCGAACTTGGTGAATTCCGAAGCGTGGCGCCGCCTACGCTGACCGAATTCGGGCAGCGGTCGACGGCGGGATGCGTCATAATCAATAGCGCTCACAGCGGAGGCTCCATTGCATATCCTTGGGCTCGCCGCCGCCGCGCTGATATTCCTCGCGTTGCAGGAACCGCCCGCCAAACCCGCGGCGTTCGATTACTCGAAGGTCGACCGCAAAATCGCAAGCCAGCCTAAATTCGTGGCTTCTCCAAGATATGGACTTCTGATCTTGGGCACGGGACGAAAGACTCGGATCTGGATGGCGCTGGACAAGTCCACGGCGGAGCAAGGCTTCTACGACGTGCTTTACTTCGATTGCGACGGAGACGGAAACCTCGGGGAGGAAGGGGAGCGGTTCGTGGAGTCGAGGGACGAACACGGGAGTCTTTGCATGAAAGTTGGCCGTGTGAAAATCCCCGGATCGAACCTGGTTTTGGACAATGTACGATTTCGCAATTATCACTCGGAGGAGCCACCCTTCGTGAGCCTGTCGTTCCGTGTAAATGATCGGGTCGAGGTGTATGGGGGATACGGCCCGGACGGGGAGCACCTGCAATTCGCCGAGTCACCGGAGAAGGCCCCTATCCTTCATGTCGATCCTATGGGGCCCCTTTCTTTCCTTCGGGTGGCGCCGGCGGAGATGCGGATCGGACGGGCGGAGCCCGTGATGATCTATGCCGGCAACCAGGGATCAGGTGCCGCGACTTTTCTGGCCGTGGACGAGAGATATCTGAATCCCTTGAAGGACAAGATTCTTGTGACGATCATTGCGAAGGACCGCGAGGGTAAGGAAGTGCGACAACAAGCCCAATTGTGGGAACATTGCTGAGGAATCCGCTACGAAGGCCCCGTGGGGGTCCCGCGCGGAGCGATTCCAGGCAAGGCGATTCTCCGAGTTGAATTGGAATCCTCCACGGGCAAGACGGCGATTCCCGCCGAATTCGAAGTCACCCTCAAGTAACCTCCAGACCCGTGGCGGGACGCCACCGTTTCCGCCATAATCCACTCGCGATGCGCGAGTTCGAACTCATTTCAAAGATGAAACCGGCGGGGGACCAGCCCGCCGCGATCGAGGCCCTCGCCCGGCGCGTCCGGGAGGGAAAGCGGTTTAGCACCCTCCTGGGCGTCACCGGTTCCGGCAAAACCTTCACGCTCGCCAACGTGATGGCGGAGGTGAAGAAGCCCACCCTCGTGATCACCCACAACAAGACCCTGGCGGCGCAGCTCTATTCGGAGTTCCGCGAGCTCTTTCCGAATAATGCCGTCCACTACTTCGTCAGCTACTACGACTACTACCAGCCCGAGGCATACATCCCCCAGCGCGACATCTACATCGAGAAAGATTCGGACATCAACGACGACATCGACCGTCTCCGCCTCGCCGCGACGAGCTCGCTCCTCTGGCGGCGCGACGTCATCATCGTGGCGAGCGTCTCGTGCATCTACGGTCTGGGCTCGCCCGAGGACTACAAGGGGATGGTGGTGCCGGTCGCGGTGGGCCGGAAAATCGATCGGCCCTCGTTCGTCCGGGCGTTGATCGACATCCAGTACGAGCGGAACGACGTCGCCTTCACCCGGGGCAAGTTCCGGATCCGCGGCGAGACGATCGACGTCCATCCTTCGTACGAGGAGACCGCCCTGCGGATCCAGTTCGACGGCGACATCATCGAACGGATCACGATCATCCATCCGCTCACGGGCGTTTCGTCGGACGACGTGCCCGAGATGACGATCTACCCGGCCAAGCACTTCGTCATGCCGGAAGAGAAGATCGACGCCGCGCTCCGGGGCATCGAGGAGGAGCTCGAGGAGCGGCTGGCGTGGTTCAAGGGGCAGGGGAAGCTGCTCGAAGCCCAGCGCCTGGAGGCGCGGACGAGGTACGACCTCGAGCTGCTCCGCGAGATCGGCTACTGCAAGGGGATCGAGAACTACTCTCGCCACCTGAGCGGCCGCCGCGCGGGCCAGCGTCCGGCGGTCCTCCTCGACTACTTCCCGAAAGACTTCCTCTGCTTGGTAGATGAGTCGCACGTGACGCTGCCGCAGGTCCACGGGATGTACAACGGCGATCAAGCGCGGAAGCGCACGCTTGTCGAGTACGGCTTCCGCCTTCCGAGCGCGCTCGACAACCGGCCGATGACATACGACGAGTGGCTCGAGACCGTGCCGCAGGCCATATTCGTCAGCGCGACGCCGGACGCGTACGAGATCAAGATGAGCGGAGGCGAAGTCGTCGAGCAGGTGATCCGACCCACGGGGCTGATCGACCCGCCGATCCGCGTCGAATCGGCGCGCGGCCAGGTGCCGCACCTCCTGGGGGAGATCAAGAAGAGGGTCGAGATGAAGGAGCGCGTCCTGGTCACGACGCTCACGAAGCGGCTCGCGGAGGACCTCTCGCAGTTCCTGGAAGAGGAGGGGGTGAAGTGCCGCTACCTCCATTCCGAGGTGGAGACGATCGAGCGCGTGGAGATCCTGCGCCAGCTTCGCGAGGGGGTGTACGACGTTCTCGTCGGGGTCAATCTCCTGCGGGAGGGGCTCGACCTGCCCGAGGTGTCGCTCGTGGCGATCCTCGACGCGGACAAGGAGGGCTTCCTCCGGAGCGCGACGTCGATCGTCCAGACGGTCGGCCGGACGGCGCGCAACGTCCACGGCGAGGTGATCCTCTACGCGGACACGGTGACGGCGTCGATGAAGCGGGCGATGGACGAGACGGATCGCCGGCGCGTCATCCAGCTGCGCTACAACAAGGAGCACGGGATCACGCCGAAGACGATCGTGAAGGAGATCCGCAAGGGGATCGAGGAGATCATCCGGGCGCGGAACGTGGCGGCCGAAGCCGTACATATGTCGGAATCGGAATATACGAAAACCGAGGTCATCGCGGAGCTGGAGCGCCAGATGCAGGCCGCCGCGGAGAAGCTCGAATTCGAGGTCGCGGCCCAGCTCCGCGACGAGATCCGCCGGCTGTCGGGCCAGGGCCCCGCGCCGTCGCCGCCCTCGGGCCGCCGGAGCCGCCGCCATTCGAAGCAGGGCGCCCCCGAGCGCCCGCGCATCAGCTACAAGGCGTGATCAGGCCGCCGTGCTTCGGCGTCGAATCCAACGGGTGAGACTCATCGTGGTCCTGGTCCCTTTCCTTACCTTGGCC
>DATHFI010000514.1:0-15155 GCA_035490275.1 Planctomycetota bacterium | reverse complement strand
GTCGAAGCGTTCCGCGTTTCTCCACGACCCTTAGCAGCCTCCCTGCTTCGGGTGAGAGCCGATATCCCGCCGACTTCCTCCAATCGACATCCGTGACGACCCGTGCCAGGGCGGGCCAGAGCGCCCGATGCAGGAACGTGACTTTGCCGTCGACGAGTTTCGCGGTCAGCACGTCCGGAGAATCATGTAGAGATTCGGCGAGGCGGAACATCACTTTTCCCTTTGGATGTCCCCACCAGCTTCCGCGGACCGGTCCTCCGGCGACCTCGGCGACAAGCGACTGGAAGCGCGGTGTGGGCGTCATCGTGGCGATGCCGTGGCGCCGGATCCAGCGAAGCGCCTCGAGCGGGGTTCGCATCATCGTTCCCCCATTCTAGCGGCGCCGGGACTGGACATCGGTGGACGGGGACAGTAGCGTGCCGACATGAAATCCGCCGTCCTGTTGCTGCTCGCGTTTTTCCTCGTCCAAGACGAACTGAAGCGCCCGGCCGCCATCAAGGTCCAGGATGTTCCGCCCGTGCCCCGCGAGATCTACGACCGGTTGATGCAATACCAGAACGTCCGCGCGGCCCAGGTCCGCCACTGGACGCCAGACGGCCGGAGCCTCCTCATCACGACTCGATTCGGCTCGACGTCCCAGCTGCACCTCGTGCATGCGCCGGGCGGCCGGCGGGAGCAGGTCACGTTCTTCGACGATGCGGTGGGAGACGCCGCCGTCGCGAAGGACGGCTCCATCCTTTTCGAGATGGCCAAGGAGGGCGATGAGAACTTCCAGATCTATCGCCTCGACCGCAAGACCGGGCGCGCCGCGATGCTCACGGACGGGAAGTCTCGGAATCGGCTCGGGCCGCTCGACCTGGCCGGACGCCGGTTCGCGTTCTCGTCCACGAAGCGGACGGGAAAATCCTCGGATCTCTACGCGTACGATCTCGACACGGGCGAGTCCCGAACTCTCCTCGAGGTCGCCGAGCCCGGCTGGGGGGTCACCGACTGGTCGCCCGACGGCACCCAGGCGCTCGTGATCCACTACGTCTCGGCGAACGAATTGTACGTCCACGTGCTCGACGTGAAGACCGGGAAGCGCACCGATGTCCCCATTCCCGGTGGAGTCAAGGCGGCCCACGGAGCCGTCAAGTTCGCCGGGCCGGGGGCGCTCTACCTCTCGAGCGACGCGCGCGGCGAATTTCGCCAGCTCGCGCGGGTGGACCTCGCAACGATGAAATACGAGTGGCTGACGGAAGACATCCCGTGGGACGTCACCGACGCCGTCGTCTGCGGCGGGCGCTCGCTCTTCGCCGTCAACGAGGATGGCCGGTCGCGGCTCTTTCTCCAGGAAGGGACCAAGCGCACCGAGGTGGCCATTCCCACCGGCATCGTGGGCTCGATGGACTTTTCCCCGGACGGCAAGCGCGTGGCGATCACCCTGGCGCGGCCCGACGCGCCCGACGACGTGTACGTCCTCGAGGACGGGAAGCTGGAACGCTGGACGTACAGCGAGGTGGGGGGTCTCGACCCCTCGACTTTCATCGTGCCGGAGCGGATCGAGTATCCGTCCTTCGACGGGCGCAAGATTCCGGCCTACTACTATCGGCCGGCGAACGCGAAGGAGTCGCCCGTCCTCATCTGGATTCACGGCGGTCCTGAAGGCCAGTTCCAGCCTTACTTCACCCCTATGATCCAGTTCGAGCTGATCGAGCAAGGAGTGGCCGTGATCGGGCCGAACGTCCGCGGCTCGACCGGGTACGGCAAGACCTTCATGACGCTCGACGACGCGGACAAGCGCGAGGACAGCGTCCAGGACATCGGGGCGCTCCTCGACTGGATCGCCGCGCGTCCGGAACTCGACGCCACGCGCGTCGCGGTGACGGGCGGCTCCTACGGCGGTTACATGGCGCTCGCGTCCCTTGTCCATTTTGGCGACCGGCTCAAAGCCGGCATCGACGTCGTCGGCATCGCCAACTTCAACTCGTTCCTCGCGAACACCGCGGGGTACCGGCAGGACCTGCGGCGCGTGGAGTACGGCGACGAGCGCGACCCCAAGATGCGGGAGTACTTCGAGCGGATCTCCCCGGTCAACCACGCGGACAAGATCAAGTCCGCGCTCCTGGTGGTCCACGGGGCGAAGGACCCGCGCGTGCCGGTGGGAGAGGCCGTGCAGATCGCGGCCGGCGTCCGCGCCGCGGGGGGCCGCGTCTGGACCGTGATCGCCGAGAACGAGGGCCACGGTTTCCTCAAGAAGGAAAACAGGGATTACGCGAACGGCGTCATGGTTCTCTTCCTCCGTGAGCACCTCCTAAAGTAACAGCGGGGGCGGACGTGGTCCTGACGCGCCTGCTCGGCGGATTTCCGGCCGGGCGATTCCTCGAGGAGTTCTACAACCGCCTTCCGCACTCGCGGCCCGGCGGCGCGAAGGACGTGACGCCCCCGGTCGGCTGGGACCGGATCCGCGCCATGCTCGAGTCGCCCGGGGTGGACGTTCTCCTATCTCGCCGCGGCCAGTTGAGCGCGCTGGCCTGCTCGCCGACATTTGAGGACTATCGCCGGAGCTACAACGAAGGACACACGATCACGATTCGCGGCGCCGAGAAACTCGATCCGGACCTTGCCCGCCTCGCGGCGGAGTTCAGGGCGGACTTCCTCGCCCCCGTGAACATACACGTCTACTGTACGCCCTCGGGCGAGCACGGCTTCGGCTGGCACTACGACGTCGAGGACGTCTTCATCCTCCAGGCGGGAGGAATCAAGGAGTACTCGCTCCGGAAAAACACGGTCAACCCCTGGCCGGTGCTCGAGTCGATGCCGCGCGACCTCCGGTTCGAGGAGGAGGGGTCGCCCGTCTTCACGTGCCGGCTCGAGGCGGGGGACTGGCTGTACATCCCGGCCGGGTGGTGGCATGTCGCGAAGACCGAACGGGAGTCGATCTCGCTCGCGGTGGGGCTCATGACGCCGCCCGCGGTCGACCTGATCCGCTTCCTGGAGCCGGAGCTGCGGGGCTCGGTCGTGTGGCGCCGGCGGCTACCGGTGACCGGGTCCGCGAATCCCGGTCCGCCCGAGGCGCTCCTCGAGGAATACGCCCGGCTCTTCCGCGACCTGGGCCGGGATCTTGCGACCGTGTTGTCCGATCCGAAGCTCGCCCGACGGTACTTGGAGACCCGAACCGGCTCGAAGAGCGATTCTTGATTCTCGATTCTTGATTCCTGGAAGAGGCGACTCGACTTCGGACCGAGAATCGAGAATCCAGAATCGGGAATCGACCCACGGAGGTGTAGCATGGACGACCTTGTCAGGGCCCTGAACGCCTGCTACCAGCACGAGCTGACGCTCGTCGTGCGGTACCTGAACGGCTCCGTGCAGGTCGGCGGTCTTGACCGCCTTCACCTCGCGGAATTCCTCAAGTCGAGCGCCGAGGAGTCGATGGGGCACGCGGAGAAAGTCGGCGCCTGGATCCTCGGCCTCGGCGCGACGCCGCAGGGGAAGGTGACCGAGGACCTGGGGGGCGTTCCCGACGGCGCGGAGAAGATCCTGCAGCGGGCGCTCGCCGACGAACAAACCGCCGTGGAGGCCTACTCGAAGGCCGTGCCGCTCGCCAAGAAGGACACCGCCCTGCGCGAGATGCTGGTGCACATCCTGAAGGAGGAGCGCTCGGGGGTCGACGAGCTGAAGCTCCTGCTGCGGAAGTGAAGCCTCAGAACTTGAAGAGGAACGAAAAGCCCGCGTGCAGGCCCCGCTCCGCCCGGTCCTCGAAGTCGAACGTCTCACCGTAAACGTCCCGGCGGAAGGTGTACCGGTCCGCGACGTGGTAGTTGAGCAGGAGCGACACCCACGGCGCGGGCTTCAGCGCGACGCCCGCCTCCGTCCAGAACCCCTGCTCCGTCCCCACGAAGAGGCTCCCGCTCACGTCAAGCCACGGGGCGACCGGCCGGCTGGCCTCCAGGCTCGCCTCGAATTCCGAATGGCCCTCTGAGAAGGAAGTCTCGAGGCCCGGAAGAAACAGGAAACCTCCCGCCCGAAGCGGCAGGGTCGCGCGGACCGTGGGGCCCCGGCGCGACATGAAACTCTCGAACTCCGGCCAGAGCACCGTCCAATCTCCGGCCCGGGCGACGACGCGAGGCGCGTACTCGTCGAACGAGTCCCCGACCATCGTGTGGTAGAACCCGATCCCGGCCGAGATCGCGCTCCCGCTGAACAGGCGGACCAGGGAAATCGCCTTGACCGCGGCGACCGAGGTCGAGAATCCCGCGTCGCCCAGCCGATCGACGTACCCCCCGATGTCGGAGCCCGACGCTCCGGCGTAGAGCGGGGTGGAGAGCGTTTCGATCAGGTAGGGGGCCGTGTCGAAGAATCCGAACTGGTGGCGCAGCACCCGCTCCCGGTACATGTTGAGGTGGATCTGCTCCTGGTTCAGGCCACCGGCGAACGTCGCGGCCATGAACTCTTCGAAATCCCGGCCCGTGAAGCGGCTCTCCGCGTCGAGGAAGTCGTCCAGCGGAATCTCAACGGCCAGGTGGCCCAACGGGATGATGGAGTTGATGAACACCTCGTGAAACGTCAGCGGCTCCGGGGCGTGTCCCCCCGTCGTCAGGAAGAACTTGGTGTACCCGGCCCGGTTGAAAATGGCGACATGGCCGTATTCGTGGCCGGCCTTGGCGACCGTGCGGTCGAAGAAAAGCACCCCGGTGAAAAACGCCGCCTTCACGATCGGGCCGGATCCCTTCAGGGAGTTGTCGAGCGTCGCGTGAACCAAGCTCTCCAGCGAGACCTCGAACTTGGCCAGGCCGACGGGGTCGAGAACGTCGCTGTTGACCGGGAAGATATAGGAGAGTTCGACCGTCGAGGGCACGATCGGGGGCGCGGAGCGCGACTTCTGGGCGGACCCCGCGGGATCCTGGAAAGTGAAGGCCGGTGAGGCCATCGCGACGAGGGCCGCGAAAATCGCGGTGAGAGGGTGCATGAGAGTTTTGGAACTTATATCCGCGATTACTGGCGATTGCACGGCCGGGTTTGGCCCCCGGCGGACGCCCGAAGCCCTATAATGCGGGAGGGACCTGGGACGACGGTGCGCCTTCCGGCACGTGCAGGGGCGGGGACGGAACGATGCCGATCCGCTTTCAGCTGTACGCCGCCTTCGGAGCGGCCCTGATCGTCGGCGCCGTCCTCGCGGGCTCCTTCTACATTTCCGTCCGCAAGCTCCAGGATCAGGAAGCCCTCCGCGCCCACGCCCAGAAAAGGTCCGATGTCCTGCTCCGGATCCAGGGGGCGCTGACCCGGGTGCTCAAGGAGGCCGAGGACATCGTGCTCGTCGGCAAGACCGAGGAGAGGGAGGAGCTGGACGAGGCCGCCAAGAATCTCCGGAGTCTCTTCGGCGAGTGGGAGCGGATCGCCCGGGACGACGGCGCCGAAATGGACCTCCTGCGCAAGCTGAGGAACCAGGCCGGGGAGATCGGGGACGGGGTCGAGGAAGCGCTGAAGCTTGCCGCGGAGGGCAAGGTCGATGAGGCGCGCGCGAAGCTGACGGGCGAGCTCGAAGACAAGTTCGACCGCGATTTCACGGCGGCGGTGGAGGAGGCGCTTCGGGCGAAGAGCAAGGAAGTCGACGAGGCGAGCGTCGGGGCGCGCCGGCTGGCGCGGCGGGGGCTTCTCGTCGCCGGAGTCGGCGGCGTCGCGGCGCTCGCCATCATGGTCGCGGCGGCGTGGCTGGCGTCGCGGCGGATCTCGGACCGCCTCCGTCCCCTCGCCGAAAGCGTCCGCCGATTCGGCCAGGGCGAGAACGTCGAGCCGGTCGAATACCCCGGCCAGGATGAAATCGCCGTGCTCTCCAGGTCCCTCCGGCAGATGATGGGCGACCGGGGCCGCATCGAGGTGGCCGTCACGAAGGCACGCGAGACCGCGGAGCAGAACAGCCGGGCCAAGAGCGACTTCCTCGCGAACATGAGCCACGAGATCCGGACCCCGATGAACGGGATCATCGGGATGACGGAGCTCGCGCTCAAGACGGACCTGAATTCCGTCCAGCGCGAGTACATCGGCATGGTGAAGGTCTCCGCGGAAGCGCTCCTCGAGGTCGTCAATGACATCCTCGATTTCTCGAAAATCGAGGCGCGGAAGATGGAGCTCGAGTCGACCGATTTCTCGCTGCGCGAGGTGCTGGAGAACGGCGCCCGTTCGCTGGGGCTCCGCGCGTACGAGAAGCGACTCGAGCTGGCCTGCCGGATCGCCCCCGGCGTTCCCGACAGCCTGGTGGGGGATCCGATCCGCCTCCGCCAGGTCGTGCTCAATCTCATCTCGAACGCGGTCAAGTTCACCGACCGGGGCGAGGTGGTCCTCGAGGCCGAGGTCGAATCGGTGAGCAAGCCGGAGTCGGTCCTCCACTTCAGCGTCCGCGACACGGGCATCGGCATTCCCGCCGACAAGCAGAAAGTGATCTTCGAACCCTTCGTCCAGGCGGACGCCTCCATGGCGCGGCGCTACGGCGGGACGGGCCTCGGGCTGACGATCTCGGCGCAGCTCGTCGCCATGATGGGCGGGAAGATCTGGGTGGAGAGCGAGCCCGGCCGCGGCAGCACCTTCCACTTCACGGCCAAGTTCGGGCGCCACGAACGCAAGAGCTCCGGGCCGCAGGCGGTCCAGCGCGACCTGCACGGCACGAAGGGCCTCATCGTGGACGACAATCCGACGAACCGGCGCATCCTCCAGGAGCTCCTGACCAGCTGGGGGATGACGCCGACCGTGGTCGACGGGGGCCCGGCCGCGCTGGTGGAGCTCGAAAAGGCCGTCGCGGCGGGCAGCCCTTTCGGCCTCATGCTCCTCGACGGTCGCATGCCCTTCCTGGACGGCTATGGAGTGCTCCGGATGATCCGCGCCACTCCGGCCCTGGCCCCGACGCCGGTCCTCATGCTCGTCTCCGCGATCGAACCGGGCGACCTGGCGCGCTTCCGGGAGCTCGGCGTCCTCGGCCATCTCACGAAGCCGATCCGGTCGACCGATCTCCTGAACCTGATCCTGCTGCTGGTGGGCTCGCCCCGGGCGCGGAAGCCGGGCCGGGAGGAGGCGGGGGCGCCCGCGATTTCGCGGACGCTCCGGATCCTCCTCGTGGACGACAACCGCGTCAACCAGGTCCTCGCGATGGAACTCCTCACCGGACGCGGCCACTCCGTCACGGTCGCCGGGAAGGGGCGCGAGGCGCTCGCGCTCCACGAGCGGGAACGGTTCGACGTCGTCCTCATGGACGTCCAGATGCCCGACATGGATGGTCTCGAGGTGACTTCGTCCATCCGCGAGCGGGAGAAAGCGGGCGCGCCGAAGACTCCGATCATCGCGATGACCGCCCATGCCATGACCGGGGACCGGGAGCGGTTCCTCGCGGCCGGCATGGACGAGTACGTGTCGAAGCCGATCCGCACCAATGAGCTCATGAGCGCGATCGACCGCGTCGTCGCCCCGTCGGGAGACGGCGCCGGGGCCCGATCCATCCTCGATCGCTCCGCCGCCCTGGCCAAGGTGCGCAACCGGCCCGCCCTTCTGCGCGATCTTATCCGGATTTTTCTCGAGGACGCGCCGAAGTATCTCGCGGAGATGAAGCAGGGCCTCACCACGCGAGACCGGGCCACGCTCTCACGCGCCGGCCACACCCTGAAAGGCTCCAGCGTCTACCTCGGAGCGGAATCGGTGACCCGCCAGGCGGGCGAGATCGAGGTGCTCGGCCGCGACGGGCGGTTCGAAGAGGCCGGGCAGGCCGTCGCGGGACTCGAGCCGGACCTCGATCGCTTGAGAGTCGAGCTCGAGTCGTACCTCGCCGAACTGGGGCCGTAATTGCCCGGCATTCAGCAATCAGCAGTCGGCATTCAGCTCTGGGGCCTGGCCGAGTTCTGACCGCCGAACGCCGATCGCGGCACCTGCGTAGCGACACGTTTACAACTTCGAGTACCTGCTAGAATTGCTCCATGGAAGTGTCGCCGACTGCCGCGGTGCGCGGACGCGGAACCGCGGAGAATCCGAGGAACCGGGTCGAGGAAATCGAAGTCGTTCCCGACCTCGAGGCCCCCGAGGACGAACGGCCGGCCCCCGCCACGCGGTGCTTCCGCGATCTCTCGAAATCCATCATCGCGACCAATGACAGCCCCGACGTCGGATTCTCGGCGAGCGTCAATCCCTACCGGGGCTGCGAGCACGGCTGCGTCTCCTGCTACGCCCGCCCGACGCACGAATATCTCGGGTTCTCCGCGGGGCTCGACTTCGAAACCCGGATCCTCGTCAAGGAGGACGCGCCCGGGCTGCTGCGTCGGGAGCTCTCGTCACCGTCGTGGCGGCCGCAGCTCCTGGCCCTGAGCGGCGTGACCGATCCCTACCAGCCGGTCGAGCGGCGCCTCCGACTCACCCGACGGTGCCTCGAAGTTCTCGCGGAATTCCGGAACCCCGCGACCATCGTTACGAAGAACCATCTCGTGACGCGCGACGCGGATGTCCTCGCGGGGCTGGCCCGGCATCGAGCGGCCTCCGTGTTCGTCTCGGTGACGACGCTCGATCCGGAGCTGGCCCGGTCGATGGAGCCCCGGGCTTCGACGCCGTCGCGCCGCTTCGCCGCGGTGGCCGCCCTCGCCGCCGCGGGCGTGCCCGCCGGGGTCATGATCGGCCCCGTGATCCCGGGGCTCACCGAATACGAGATCCCCGCGATCCTCTCCGCCGCGGCGAAGGCGGGAGCGCGGTTCGCGGGTCACATCATGCTCCGCCTGCCCTTCGGGGTGAAGGACCTGTTCGACCGGTGGCTGGAGCGCCACGCGCCCGGGAAACGAAAGAAAATCCTCGGCCGGATCCGAGGTGTGCGCGGAGGCAAGCTGAACGAAACCGGGTTCGGTTCGCGCATGAGGGGCGAGGGCCCGATTGCCGACCAGATCCACCAGCTCTTCAAGGTCACCTGCCGGCGGCTCGGGCTCGCGGACCACGCGCCCGAGCTTTCGGTCGAGGCCTTCCGCCGCCCCGATCCCCCACAGCTCACGCTCTTCCTGTGATCGCGGGAAGAATCCGTTCCACGCCCGCGTAGTATCGGTGACAACAGGCCGCGGGATTTTTCAAGGAGGTTCTCATGAGGTTGTGGCAGTTGGGCGGGATCGTGGCGCTCCTCGTCGGCGTCGGCGCCGCGCAGGAGAGGGCCCAGGAGAAGAAGGCGGAGAAGTGTTCGATGGCCGGCATCTGCTGTCCCAAGGACGGCAAGTGCACGGGCGAGTGCCGGGCGATCTGCGACCGGGCGGGGGAAACGCTCAAGGCCGCGCGGAAGCTGGCCGGCGAGAAGATGCAGGCGAAGTACAATTTCAAGTGCGAGTGCACGGCCGGAGAGTGCGCGACCGAGGGCTGCGAAGGCTGCTCGATGATCCGAACGAAGATCTTCGCCCCGCTCATGAAGGAGCGCGTCGGCGCCCGCATGAAGGATTGGAAGAAGGAGATCACGCACGCCGTGAAAGGGAAGGACGGCAGGACCGAGACCGTGAAGTGCACCTTCCTCAAGGGCGCCCCCTGCGATTCGTGCGTGGACACCCTGTCGGACGACATCCTGAAGAAGCTCCAGGCGTTCACCGAAGAGCAGAAGAAAAAGTAGCGTCGATCGGCGAGGCAGGGTGCTCCTCCGGGCCCGGGGGAGCGCCCCGACCTCCTGTGAATGACGAAAACCTCCTGGAACGGTCGCTTGCGGGCGACGCCGACGCCTTCCGCGCGCTGTATGATCGGTTCGCGGACGAGGTGTACGGGTACGCCCGGCGGATCCTGGGGGACGGCGAGGCGGCGGAGGACGTGAGCCAGGAGGTCTTCCTGACGATCGTCCGCCGCGGGGCCTCTTTCGACCGCTCGCGCACCTTCCGGCCGTGGCTTTTGACCCTCGTCCGGAACAAGGCGATCGATTTCCTGCGCGCGCGGGCGAAGCGGCCCGAGACGAAGCTGGAAGGCGAGGTCCTGGAGGCGCTGGCCTCCGTCCGGCCCGCCAGCGACGCGACGGACGCGGTGGAGGCGGCCCTGGCGCGCCTCCCCTTCGCGTATCGCGAAACATTGTGGCTGTGCGACGCCATGGGGCTCACGTACGAGGAAGCGGGGGCGATCCTCGGCTGCGACACCGGGACGATCGGGTCCCGGATCTCCCGCGGCCGGAAGGCGCTCCGCGACTATTTTTCGAGGAACGGCCATGAGGTGCGATGACGTCCGGAAGTCGGTGACGGAGGGGGCGCCCCTCGACGAGGAGGTGCGCAGCCATCTCGACGCGTGCCCGGCCTGCGCCGAGGAGTTCGAGGCGCTCCGCGCGCTCGCCGCCTCGCGCCCGACGGCGCCGCCCGCGCTGCGCGAGCGGGTCCTGGCCTCCTTCCCGGCGCGCCGCCGGGCCTCGTGGAGTTTCCTGAGGCAGGCCGCGGCCCTCCTCATCGTCGGCCTCGGCCTGGGATTCGCGTTCGGTTACACCGTGAAGGACTCCAGGGAGAGGGTGATCATCCGGGAGGTGCCGACGGTAGTGACGGCGCCACCGACGGAGGACTACATCACCAACGTGAGCATCGCCGGCCAGCGGGTCTACGGAAAGTTCGTGGAGGTCACCTACGACGGTCAGCTGCACGTCCAGAAAATGGTCGTCGATCCCGAGGTGAAGAACTACGAGCAATACTGCCCCGTCGCCCGTCAGCTGGAGAGCCTGTCGCAGAAACTGCCTGAGCGCGTCGTCTACCGCAAGAAGTACTAGGCCCTCATCGACGCGGGAAGCGTGACCTCGCGGAAGATCCCGCGCCGCACGAAGGGGGCCCCGGCGGCCAGTTTCCGCGCCTCGTCGAGCGTGGCGCAATGCCACCGGACGAACAGCTGGTCGGGATGATCGGCCGGCACGCCCGCCCACGACAGGATTCCCCGCCGGCGCATGGCGATCCACCACCGCACCTGGCGCGCGTAGCCGGGCTGCTCCTCGATGGGGCGTCCGGCGATCCACGCGGTCCCGCGCGAGTACCGCGTCAGGTATCCATTCAAGGTCCCGAGGGTCCGGTTCATATTCAATGAGACGTTCCTGGAGGGGCTTCTCCTTCAGTAACCCGCGCGGCTTTACCGACGTTTAAAAATGCGATCCCCTGCCCGCGAATAGGATCCGTGCGGCCCGGGGAATTTCCCGGTCCGCCGGGGACTTTCACAGGAAGTGATTCGGATGGCGGATCCATTCCGCCGGGGAGGAAAACATGTACGTGCTCATGGGGTCGAACGGCAACATCACGTCGAAGGCGGCGCGGCTCCTGCTCCAGCAGGGAAAGAAGGCCCGGGTCATCGGGCGCGACGCCGCGAAGTTGAAGGAGCTCAAGGAGGCGGGCGCGGAGATCGCGGTCGGCGATGCGCTGGACGCGAAATTCCTGGAAGGCGCGTTCCGGGGGGCGGAAGCGGTCTACACGATGATCCCGCCCAAGTACGACTCGCCCGAATTCCGGGCCTACCAGAACCAGGTCGGCGAATCGATCGCGAAGGCCCTGACGAAAAGCGGCGTGAAGCGCGGCGTCAACCTGAGCAGCGTCGGCGCCTCCCTGCCCGACGGCACCGGCCCGATCGCGGGATTGCACGACCAGGAGGAGCGGCTGAACAACCTCGAGAAAATCGACATTCTTCACCTGCGCGCCGCTTATTTCATGGAGAACCATTTCGGCTCGATCCCGGCGATCAAGCAGATGGGTGCCTACCCCGGGCTCATCAAGGCAAGTGTCCCCGTCGCGATGATCGCGACAAGGGACATCGCCGAGCGGCTCGTGCGGGAGCTGACGGAGCCGTCGACCAAGGGACATGAAGTCCGCCACGTGCTCGGGCCCCGGGACTACACGATGTCCGAGACCGCCCGCATCCTCGGAGCGGCGATCGGCAAGCCCGATCTCGCCTACGTGGAGGCCCCGGCCGTCGAAGTGAAAAAGGCCCTGAGGGGTTTCGGATTCTCCCAGAGCGTCGCGGACAGCTTTGAAGAGATGTCGCGCGCGCTGGGCGACGGGCGCATTGCCAGGACGTACAAGCGGGACAATGCGAGCACGACCCCGACGACCCTCGAGGAATTCGCGAAGGGGTTCGCCGCGGTTTACAAGAGCGCCTGATCGCCCGAACCCAGGAGGACACCATGACCCGAACCTGGAGGGCCCTGGTCCTCGGCGGTGGGGGGGCGAAAGGGGAGTTCGAGCTCGGCGTGGCCGAATTCCTGGCGGAACAGGGCTGCGGTTTCGAGTTCTTCAGCGGCGTGAGCGTCGGGGCGCTCAACTCCTCGGTGCTGGCGCAGCACGCGAGCCTGGCGGACGGGGTCGCGCGCCTCCGCTCCCTCTGGGATTCCATCCGGGCCGATTCGGATATCTACAGCAAGCCCTTTCCCGGCGGCGCGATCGGAACCGGGCTCGGGGCGCTCTTCTCCCTCTTCTCCAGTTCGGGAATCGCACGCGATTCGATCCACTCGAGCGCCCCGCTCCGCCGCCTGATCGAGCAGCACGTCACCTGGGAGGCGCTCCAGCGCTCCGGCAAGATGTGGTCGGTCGGCGTCACCTCGCTCACGGACGGCACGTACTATCTCGTCTCGAACGACGCCCGCCTCATGCCGGCCGCGCGGGCCGAGGGCGCGCGGCTCACGCTCACGCTCGACCCGGGCCGAGAGGGATCGATTCCCGATCACGTCGTGGATTTCATCCTCGCCTCCTCGTCCATGCCGGTCCTCTTCCCGCCGGTGGACATTTACGGCCACCGGTTCGTCGACGGGGGATTGCGCGACATCACTCCGCTCTCCAGCGCCTTCAAGGCGGCGAAGCTCCACCAGGAGACGAACCAGGACCGCGTCATCGTGGTCGTCTCGACGTCGCCGGCCGTAATCGGGGCCCGTGGCGCGGACGAGCTCGACAGCGGCCAGGAGATCGCGGGCCGGACGATCGACATCATGGCGCATGAAATACTGGCGAACGATTTGAAGTGCGCCGGCCAGCGCAACAATCAACCGGGGTACTTGAAGGCGGACGTGATTTCGATCCGGCCGGACTTCGAACCGACGCTGGGAACTCTCGAATTCGGCGACCCCGGGAAGCGTGCGGAACTTCGACGCCACGGGCGCGACATGGCCCAGAAAGCGTTTCGGGAGGGTCAACTCGCAAAATTATCCGAAAAGTCCGATTCCGGCCGCTCCGCCTGACGCTGATAACTATTTAGCAAGTAAACGCTTCCGTCGTCCGTATCGCCTGGGTTCTGGCATCCACAATCCACAATCCAAAATCCACAATCTTTTTCGCACCTCTCCTGTAACCGCTCGATTCCCGATGTCGTAGATGGAGATAAAGCGTATCCGGACCTCGCGGCGACCCAAGCCGCACCGGGACGCGGCTTTACATCTGGGGGTGGTGATCGAGAATTGGCGCCTCGCGGCGGGCCGTTCTCCAAGGGTGGGGTGGTCCTTCCAAACCGGCTCGCGCGCGTTTCGTCACGAGGATCTGGGGAGGTCATCATGGGATCGAAGACATTCGCCGTGTGCCTCGCGGCCGTCCTGGTCGCCGCGGCTTCGACCGCCTCGGCCCAATCGCCCCAGCAGCCCACCGGATCGTGGGCCAATGAAACGAGCGGGAATTATTTCTACATGGGCGCCTCGGCCTCCGACGGCACCTATCTCTATTTCTGCGGCGGGTACCAGTACGGGGTGACCTACACCTATCCCTATTACTACCAGCAGTGCACGCGGTACGACCCGGCGAACAATACCTGGGCCACGCTGGCGCAGCTGCCCAATCCGCTCTACTACTGCGCGGGCGCCTACTACGGCGGGCGGGTCTTCGCCATCGGCGGATACAACCTCAACTACGGCTACTCCAACGCCATCTTTGCGTACACGATCTCCTCGGATTCCTGGGCGACCCTGAGCGCCACGCTCTCGTCCACCCGCTACTACCCGGCCGCCGCGACGCTCGGCGACCGTATTTATGTCACGGGCGGATACTACAACGGCTACACGGCCACCAACGACGAGTTCAATCCGACGAACGACTCGGTGGCGACCCGCGCCAGCATGCCGGGCGGGGCCTACTTCCACTCGATGGCGGCGTTCCCCGCCCTGAACAAGGTGTACGCCCTCGGCGGGTACAACAACGGGTATCTCTCCATCTGCTACGAGTACACGCCTCCGGACTCCTCCAGCGCGAACGGCAGCTGGACCACGAAGTCGCCCATCTCCAACGGCAGCGGGGCGCAGCCCCGGTACGGGCCGCTGGCCATGACCCTCGGCTCCAGGATCTACGTCATGGCCGGCTACAACTCGGGCTACCAGAATACGGCGCTCGAATACAACCCGGTCACCGACACGTGGGTCCAGCGCGCCAACTTGACGAACGCGCGCTACATGTGCGGGGGTGGAGTCGTCGGCGGCAAGGGCTATGTGTACGGCGGCGTCGCGAGCTACACCGCGAACGAGGAATTCACGCCGCCCGACTTCGGCCTGCCTCCGAATGCCCCGACGAACGTGGGCCAGTCGGGCAGCCGGGCGGAGTCGGCGCTCCAGTCCCTGGCCGATTCCACGCAGTACGACGGCTGGACGAATAATCAGATCACCTTCTCCGCCAATGTCACCGATCCGAACGCGGGCCAGCAGGTCCGGCTCCGCGTCCGGGCGAGGCCCGCGGGCTCCCCGACGTGGATCAATCTTGACAGCGGACTGCAGAACCAGGGAACGATCACAATCCCCTGGAACATCCCGGCCGACGGATCGTACGACTGGCAGTACCGCATCGAGGATTCCTACTCCAACTCCTATCCCGACGCCATGATCGGGACCCCGGCCGGGTGGGTCGACGCCTTCGGCAACGGGAGTAGCCCCGATTTCCGGAGCGACCAGATCCCGCCGGCCGATCCGATCGCCCTGGGGCCGAGCAACGTCGACATCGACGTCCATCATCCCGTCGGCGGGTACGCCACGCTGAATTGGACGGAGTCGACCGACAACGGCCCCGTGGCGGGCATTTCCTACGAGATCCAGGTCGCCCGCGACGGCGGGTTCATCGACATCGAGGCGCAGCTCTTCTCGACGGCGGGGACGAGCAGCTATCCCGTGTACCTCACGGTGTCGCGGTACAACAAGTACTGGAGGCTGCGCGCCCGCGACGTGGGGGGGAACTACAGTAATTGGAGTCCGCCGCTGATCTTCCGGATCGTGTACG
>DATHFI010000513.1:0-10585 GCA_035490275.1 Planctomycetota bacterium | reverse complement strand
GCGCCGGAGGTCATCAACAAGGACCGCGAGGTCATCCCCTCGGCCATCCTGACGAAGCCGCCGAGCGCGGAGCTCCGGCTGAACCAGAAGGACACCGACACGCTGCCTCCGTACGAAGTGCTCGACCCGATCCTCCAGGCGTTCGTCGTGGACCGGAAGTCGCCCGAGGAGATCATCTCGGGGGGCGCCGACCGCGCCATCGTGGAGAAGGTCGTGAAGCTCATCGAGAAGGCGGAGTACAAGCGCCGCCAGGCCGCGCCCGGCCTCAAGGTGACGTCGAAGGCGTTCGGCATGGGGCGGCGGTTCCCGATCGCGCGCAAAATCTGATCGATCCGGCTGACAGCTGACGGCTGACCGCTGACAGCTATCACAATGAATGTCGGCGTTGACCTGGTTCTCTTCACCGTGCGGGACGGGCGGCTCCTCGTGCTGCTCGGCCCCGGCCGCGATCGCCCCGCTCTCCCCGGCGCCCTCGTCGGACCCGACGAGCCGGTCGAGCGAGCCGCACGCCGCGTCCTCCGCGAGCAGACGGGTTTCGCCGCCGCCTACCTTGAACAGCTCTACACCTTCGGCGATCCGCGCCGCGTCCCCGGTCGCCGGACCGTCTCCGTCGCCTACTTCGCGCTCCTTCGTTCGGACGCCGCCGCGCTTCCCGCGGGGGCCGGGTGGAAGCCGGTGCGCTCCCTACCCCCGCTCGCTTTTGACCACGGCCGCCTCATCCGCGCCGCGCTGGCGCGCCTGCGGGCGAAGCTCTCGTATTCGACGGTCGGGTTCCAGCTCCTGCCGCGCGCCTTCACGTTGACGGAACTCCAGCGGCTCTACGAAGTGATCCTCGCGCGCCGGGTCGACAAGCGGAACTTCCGGAAGAAGATCCTGTCGACCGGCCTCCTGAAGCCCGTGCCCGGCCGCCGCGCCTCGGGCCCCCACCGCCCCGCCCAGCTCTTCGCCTTCCGGACGCGCAAGATCCGGATCCTCGATGGCCTGATTGTGTGAAAGGACTGATTGTGGATTGTGGATGAGGGCGCCGAGAATCGAGAATCCAGAATCAAGAATCGCCTGGTTTGTTGCTCCCGCCGTCCTCCGCGCTAGTATCCTCTAAACCCACATGCGCGTTCTTGTCGTCTACAAGCGGTCGTTCCTGGAGACCCACCGGAACGACCGGTCGCTCCTGCGACGCCTCCCCGCCGCGGACCGGGCTCGTCTGAAACGGGCCGACCTCGGGAACAAGGCCGCCCTCCGCGACGTCCTGCGGTACTTGCGGCGGGCCGGAGCGGAAGCGAAAGCCGTCGACCGCGCGCACCTGGCCTCGAGTCCGAAGTACGACCTCATCGTCGCCGTGGGGGGCGACGGCACTTTTCTCCAGGCGGCGCACTACGCCTCCGGCACCCCGGTCTTCGGGATCAACTCCGACCCGCCCAACAGCCTCGGACTCTTCGCGGCCGCCGACCGGACCTCGTTCGCACCGAGGCTCCGCGCGGCGCTCGCTGGAAAACTTCCGGCCGCGCGGCTGAACCGCCTCGCGGTCGAGGTCAATGGCCGGGCCCGCCCGGAGCTGGCGCTCAACGACGTCCTGATCGCCCACCGGAGCCCGGCCTCGCTCTCGCGGTACGCCCTCTCGGTCGACGGCGGCGCGCCCGAGGTCCAACGATCCTCGGGCCTGTGGATCAGCACCGCCGCGGGGTCGACCGCCGCGATCCGCGCCGCGGGCGGGAAGAAGATGCCGATCCTCTCGCGGCGGCTCCAGCATCTCACGCGCGAGCCCTACTCGTGGCCCGTGCCGCCCCGGCTCCGCCGCGGAATGGCCCGACGGAAACTCGATGTCATGGCCCTCATGAGCGAGGCGAGCCTCTGGATCGACGGTTCCCGCACGCGGGTCGACTTGCGGCTCGGCGACCATGTGCGGGTCTCCACCGGCGCCGAACCCGCCGTCGTTCTCGGATTCGACGCGCGCCGCCGGGAGAAGCTCTTCCCGTGACCTCACGCCGCTCCGCGACGGTCGGCATCCTCTTCGGCATTTTCCTCGCCGCGATGGAAAACACCGTCGTCGTCACGGCGCTCCCCACGATCGTCTCCCACTTCAAGCAGGTCGGGCTCTACTTCCTCCCGATCGCCATCGCGATGATCGTCTCGACGATCACCGTGCCGGTCGCCGGGCGCCTTTCGGACCTGTACGGCCGGCGCCGGTTCCACCTCGGGGGCATCCTCTTCTTCATCGTCGGGTCCTGTCTCTGCTCCGCGGCCCAGTCGATGGAGCAGCTGGTGGTGTTCCGCGCCATCCAAGCGGTCGGCGTGGGCGCGCTCATGACGCTCTCATTCACGATGATCGCCGACCTCTACCCGCTGGAAGAGCGGGCGAAGATGCAGGGGCTGATCGGCGGGGTGTGGGGCCTGGCGGCGCTCATGGGCCCGCCGCTCGGGGGCCTGATCACGAGCGTCTTCCACTGGCGCGGGGTGTTCTGGGTGCCGGTGCCGCTCGGCGTCGTCTCCCTCGTGATCATCCAGCAGGTCTGGAAGGATCCTCCGCGGAAACCGCGGGCGGCGGGACCCGACGTGCCGGGCGCGGTGCTCCTGGTGATCGCCGCCGCGGCGCTCCTCGGCGCGTTCTCCTTCGCCAGCCGCGGACTGAGCTGGACCTCGCCCGCGGTGTTCGGGCTGCTCGCGCTCGCCGTCGCGCTCGTGCCGGTCCTCGCGATGGTCGAGCGGCGTTCGCACGATCCCTTCATGGCGGTCGATCTCTTCCGCAAACGGCTTTTCTGGACGGGGACGCTCTGCTCGGCGCTGCTCGCGGCCAACATGTTCTGCGCGATCGCCTACCTTCCGCTCTTCGTCCAGTCCGTGGCGGGCGCGAGTCCCATGAAATCGGGGATGGTGCTGACGCCGATGATGCTCACCTGGGTGGCCTGTTCGTCGGCGGCCGGATTCCTGCTCCTGCGCCTCGGGTACCGGGTCCTCGCGATGGGGGGATCGCTGCTGGCGGTCGTGGCTTACTTCATGCTCTCCCGGATGGACGCGGTTTCGACGTGGGGCGAGGCGGCGATCGGTTCCACGGTGCTCGGGGCCGGCCTCGGGTTCGTCATGTCGCCCCTGCTCATCGCGGCGCAGAATTCGGTCGGCCGCGAGCGGCTCGGCGCGGCGACCTCCCTGATCCAGTTCTGCCGGTCGATGGCGGGCGCGCTCGGGGTGGCCGTGGCGGGCACCGTGATGGCGGCGACGCTCGTCGGTTACTTGAAGGCCCACCCGAACATCGGCTTCACGCCCGACCAGATCGTCCACCCGGTGATCCGGGAGCAGGTGCCTTTCAAGGAGTCCCAGATCCTTCGCGGGATCATGGCGGAGTCGCTCCGGCCCGTTTTCAGCATCGGCCTGGGGGTGGCGGTGATGGCGTTCCTGGCGGCATTGCTTCTTCCGGCCGGGCGGGCACGGGACCTTCGTTCCGCCGAAGCCATTCGCACGCCAGATTCCCCGTCATGATGTAGCACGCGCCGACGACCTGGTGCCAGGCCATCCCCTCCTTCGCCAGCCACCAGGCCATCGCCGCCGCGAAGACCGGTTCGAGGCAGTAGATGATCACCGCGCGCGTCGCGGGCACGTCGCGTTGGAACCGCATCATCACGAGGAACGCGATGACGCTTGCGAAGATCGCGTGGTACGGGATCGTCCAGACGATGGCCCAGCGGCGGATCGGGTCGGGATCGTCGAGCGGCTGGACGAGTCGGGCGAGCGTGCCGGGCTCGAGGAGATGACGGCCCTCGGACGTCAGGAGCAGGATCAGGAGGCACGCCCAGACGGAATGGATGAACGCGCCGAGCGTGATCGCCTCGGGGTCGTGCTTGCGCGTGTAGTGGTTGATGAAATGGATCTGGAATCCGAAGAGGATCGTGCCGATCAGGGTGAAGACCTCGGGCCAGCCGAAGCCGCCGGAGAGCGGATCGGTCATGATAAAGACGCCGCTGAGGGCCAGGATCGCGCCGATCCAGAGGGCGGGCGTGAGCCGCTGGCGCAGGAAGTACCATCCGATGACCGGCACGGTGACGATCGTGAGACTCGTGATGAAGGCGACGGTCGCGGACGAGCCGTCGCGCAGGGCGGCGGCCTGGAGCGCGATCCCGATGACGCCCGGCATGGAGACGATGAACGAATCCAGGAACGCCTGCCGTTTCAGGGCGCGCCACGCGCGGGGCAGAAGGATCGTGAGCAGGACGGTGGCCAGCGCGAACCGGAGCGTGAGAAATAGAAGGCCCACGTGCCAGGTCTCCCGGCCCGCGGACTTGCCGATCGCGGCCTGGCCCATCTTCATGGAGAAAAAGGTGGAGCCCCAGATGACGGTGGTGGCGAGAAGCCACATCGTGGCGCGCCGTTCGGCCTGCATGGGGCGACACTATAGCGGTTCCGACTTGGCCGCGGTATAACGCCGCCATGAACGCCAGCGCGCAGGCGAAACTGCTCGAGATGGCGGCGGCGCTGCGGCGGAAGGCGCCGGTGCACTATCTGCTCGCCGAGGTGACGAAGGCTCTGCTCGCCGCGGTCCCGGCAGACGGCGCGCGGTACGACCTGTCGGACGAAACGGGCCGGCTCTGGTCGCGCGTGGTGCGGCCGGGCCAGGAACCGGAGCGGCCGGGGCTGGGGTCGGTGACGCCGCTCCGCTCGAAGGAGACCTTCCAGCGCACCGAGGAGGACGGGCTGTACGGCGTGTCGCTCCCGCTCGGGATCGGCGAGCCCGCATCCGGCCGGCTGGTGCTCAAGCGCCGGAGCGCGGCCTTCTCGGACGAGGAAGTGGAGGTGCTCCGGTCGGCCGCCGACCTGATCTCGCTCGGCTTCCGCGCGCGTCCGTTCGATCCCCCGCCGAAGCCGCGCGGCCCCTTCGACGACGACGCCGGGCCGCTTGTGTGACGGGGTCGATTCTGGATTCTCGATTCTCGGCCCGCGAATTCAGGTTCGGCGGAGCTCCCGGCATCCGTCCAGTTCTTGAGATGACACCGTTCGAAGCCTTTCGCAAAGCGCCCACGGCCGACTCGCTGATGGCGCTCCTGCGGGCCCACCAGGACGGCGTCTATACGGTCTGCCTTCACGTCCTGCGCCATCCCCAAGACGCCGAAGACGCGGCCCAAGAGGCACTCTTGAAGATCGCTTCCGGGGCGGGCGATCTCCGTGAGCCTCGCGCCTTCAAGTCCTGGCTTTATCGCGTGGTCTACCGGACCGCCGTCGATCACGCGCGCCGGCGCGCGGCGCGGCGGAGAACCGAGGAAGGGAGCGCCGCGATGACTGCCGCCCCACTCTCCGATGAGCAGCGCGAGGCGATCCACGAGGCGATGGCGTCGCTGCCCGACGACAACCGGCTCATGCTCGTGGAGCACTACTTCGAGAAGGCGACCATCGAGGAGCTCGGCCTCCGCGAAGGAATCTCGGGCGTCGCCATGGGAAAGCGGATGGAGAAGGCGAGGGAGAGGCTCAAGCGAGGGCTGGCAAGCGCGGGATTCCTGCTCGGCACCTCGCAGCTGGCGCAAGCCCTCGAGGCCGTGACTCCAGCCTCGGCGCCATCAGGCCTCATTGGTTCCGCAATTGTCACGAAGGCGGCGCTCGTCGCCGCGGGAGGATTGGCTGTGGGAACTAAGTACGCAGTTCCGGTGGCAATGATCATCGCCGTCTTGCTGTCGTTCGGCATCGGCGTGGGCGGAGGGTACCTGGTCGCGGCGAGGCGACCCGACGACCCAACCCGCATCCAAGAACTCGAGGCGCGAGTCGCAAAGCTGAACAGACAGTTGACCTCAGCACGAGCGTCCCCTCCGGGGGATCCGGGAAAGCCCCCTTCAACCCGCCCGGGATCCGGGTCCCCCGAACCTCCGAAAGCCGAAGGAAAGAAGCTGGCGGCAACTCTTGAGAGGTACAAGAACCTGAAGGACCGGCAGAACGCGAAGTGGAAAGCGTGGAGCGCCGCGAATCCCGGCAAGGGAATCGATCCTCAGGAGATGAGCAAGGATTTCCGGGAGTTGGCTAGAGAGCTCGAAGGAGTCCGCGACCAGATTTTCGAGGATTCGGCCACCTTTTTCGACTTCCTATCGCGGCCCGAAAACCAAAGCTACGTTTGGAATCTCTTCGACGTCACGCTCGCCCGCCGCGTCGGGGAGTCCTTAATGCAACAGTCATTTTCCGACCTGCCCGCCCCGTTGGCGGACGGCCTTCTCGACCTGCTGAAGACGGGGAGCGAGGCCGTCCGGCATGAAATCTTGGGCTTCATGAGGGGTGTCACCGGCCAGCCGGATGAGTTCAAGCGCCAGTACCTGGCGATGCTCTCGGACCCGAACACGAACCTCGTCGCAATGGCCGGGCGCGCGCTGGCATTTACGTCGCCACTGAGCGCGGAAGAATTCGGTCGTCTCACGACGGTTTGCGAGAACAGTTGTAACAGGGATGTACGGCAGGGGATCGTCTCTTCGATCTGGTGGATGAAGACGCCCGAATCACAGGAGTGGCTGCTTTCCACCCTGGAAAGCGGTCGGATGCCGGACATGGATGCCAACCTGGCTGCGGGCCTGAACGTCCAACTGCGCTCCGGGCCATCCGAAGCTTTTGAAGAACGGGTTGCGCGCGCCGTGTCCGCCGCCCTGACTCGTCCCAGCGAGGAAGGCACCTATTTCCAGCTTCTGCAGATGTCGCCGTGGCTTCCAAGCTCCAAGTGGAAAGCGCACTTCGAACTGGCGGCGACCCGAGGCCCCACTTCCAAAGTGCGGGAAGCGGCGGCCAAGTGTCTTAACCTGATCATCGCCGGAAATGGAGACCGGAATTCGCTGGTCACGATACTCAACGAAGCCCAGGTCAAGAAGTAGCCAAGCTCGCCGGATGCCGGATGCGGGATGCAGGATGCTGGATGCGTCCCTTGATTCCTGATTCTTGATTCCTGATTCCATTCACATCACTCCGACAGCATCCGGAAGCTGAGCAGCGCCGGTCTGTCCGTCGCCAGGATCACGAGCTTCTCTTCGCGCGTCGCCAGCAGATCGGTTTCCGCCGAAAGCGGACGCCCGATCGACTCCAGGACCGCCGCGGCCGGGATCCGGAAAACCCGGCGCCGGCCCAGCGGGAGGAACGCCGTCATGTTCCCGCGCTCGCCCAGCACCGCGACCCCGTCCCACCCGAACCGGTCTGCCGTCACCCGCCCCGGGCCGAAGACCTCCGCGGGCTCGATCACGTCGAGCAGCGCGCCGTCGACGTCGTACTTTTCCGAGAGATCGAGCCAGACCGTGCCGTCGCTCTGGATGAGAAGCATCCGACCCGTCGTGCGCGTCGTGTGGTCCATGATCCGCCGGATCTGCTCGTCGCGGTCGACGTGGTCCCCCTCCGGCCCGTACCGGTCGAGCAGCGGCCGCGGCCCGCGCCGGATCGAGCGCAGCACCACGATGTTCCCGTCGGGGTCGTAGCAGACGTCGGCGATCCCCTCGCCGAGGTCGTACCGGCGGAGTTCCCGCCCGTCGAGCGCCAGCAGCGCCGCGTTGAAGCCCGATCCCGTGCCCACCGCCAGGATGTGCCCGTCGCCGTCTTCAGCGACCATGCGGGGATGAAGTCCGGAGGGATGAGGAAGGGGAACTTCTTCTTCCGCGACGCGGACGAGCCGGTACCCGCCTTCGGAGGGACGGTCGCAGATGACGGCGGCGGCGTCGGTGGGAAGGGCGAAGGAGACGGGGTCGCGGAGCGTCGATTCCGGCCCGTGCAGCGGCCGGACCGACTCCAGCTCCAGCTCGAGGTATCGCACTCCGCCCGCTATGGCTTCTTCTCCTCTTTGGGCGGCGCCCACTTCTTGCGGACCCAACCGCGGTAGATCGCTTTCTCGAGGGCGCCCGCCCGCTTCGCCGGCCGGATCGCGAGCGAGACGTTCGGCTTCCGGCCGAGCGTCACCGGCACGTGGGCGAGGCGCGGCCCGCGGAAGACGCTGATCCGGACCCGCCGCCCGGGCGCGTGATCCTTCATCAGCGTCGAGAAATTCTCGATGGTCACCCGGGCACCGTCCACCGCGACGATCTCGTCGCCCGTCGAGAGCCCGTCCCGCCAGGCCGGGGACCCCTCGGACACCGAGGTCACGCCGGGCCGCTCGCCCGTGTTGCGCGTCGTGATCCCCAGCCAGGAAAGATCTTTCGGCTCGTCCTTCGCGTCCTCCCCCTTCGGAGGCTCCTTGAAGAGGTCGAGGCCCGCGTGCTTCAGGAAGGGCTCGAAGGGCACCTCGTCGGTCCCGTCGACGTACCGGTCGAAGAACTCGCGGTAGTTGCCTCCCGCGACGCGCTCCACGATCGGCCGGAACTCGTCCTCCTCGAGCGTGCGCCCCTTCTGGGCGACCTCGTTCCACAGGTGGCGCATGACGTCGTCGAGCGATTTCCGGTTGCCGGTCCGGTGGCGGATCTCGAGATCGAGGCAGAGCCCCACGAGGGAGCCCTTCTCGTAGTACGACATCATCCGGTTGACGATGTTCCCGTCCCCCTCATATCTCCAGAGCCAGGTGTCGAAGCTGGAGGCCGTCAGGCTCTGGCGGAGCCGGGACGGCTTTTCGCGGAATTTCTCGATCGACTCGGCCAGCTTCTTGAAGTAGCGCCCCGCGGGATAGAGCCCCGCGCGCTCGCAAATCAGGTCGTCGTAGTACGAGGTGATACCCTCCATGGCCCAGAGCAGTTTCGTGTAGGTCTCGCGCTCGTAGTCGAAGGGCCCGAGCGCCTTCGGCCGGATGCGCTTCACGTTCCAGAGGTGGAAGAACTCGTGGCTGGTCACCTCGAGGAGGCGCTCGTAGCTCTTGAAGGGGCGGCCGATCCACGGGTTGAGCGTGATGACGGTCGAATTGCGGTGCTCGAGTCCGCCGAGGGCCGGCCCCGTCGTGGCGAAAAACAGGAAGGTGTAGTGGTCGTAGGGCAGGCCGCCGAACATCCGCGCGGCCTCCTCGACGATCTTCTTCGCGTCCTTCGTGACCCGGTCGTGGCCCCAGTTCTGCTCGCCGTGGATGAGGACCCGGTGCGTCTTCCCGCGCACCTGGAAGGTCTTGACCGGGGCGGTCCCGATGTCGGTCGGGCAGTCGATGAGCTCGTCGTAGTTGGGGGCGCGGAACCGGTTGCCGGCGACTTTCTGGAGACCGGTGGTGACGCGCCATCCGCGGAAGGGCTTGATGTCGAGCGTGACCGGGGCGTTCTTGGCGCCGTCGACGTACATGAAGACCGAGGCGCCATTGAAGCACCCGTGGGTGTCGTCGAGGTGGCTCCGGTCGACCTCCAGTTCGAAGGCCCAGACGCGGTAGGTCACGGTCACCCGGGGGGCTCCGCCCGTCTTCAGGCGCCAGCGGCTCTTGTCGACCTTGGACCAGCCGCGCGTGCCGGCGTCGAAGTCCTGGACGTTGCGGGCGAAGTCGCGGACGGCGTAGGCGCCCGGGGTCCAGACGGGCATGACGAAGTCGATTTCGGGGCCCGGCACGTCGTCGACCTCGATCTTCACGTGGAAGAGGTGGGTCTGCGGCTCGGGCATCGACAAGGTATAGCGGATGGTCGTCACGCGGGGGTTCCTCTGCTGATTTCGGGGATTGGCGGTTATAGCAAAGCTCCCGGAGGACGGCAACTGTGGTGATTACCGATGACGGATGACCGATGACCGATGACGGGCCGATTCCTAAGTCCTGGCCCGCCATCCGTCATCAGTCAGCCGTCATCCGCCTCCGGCGGCGGTCGGCGAGGCGGAGGTCGCGGAGTGTCGAGTGGGCGATCCGGCAGGCCGCAAGTTCCCGCCGCGGGAGGCCGGAGGCTTCGCCCGCGATGGAAATCGCGCGTTTTTCATCCCCGGCGCGGAGAGCGCGATCGACCGCCTCGAGGGGATCCCGGCGTACTCGCGGAACCCGGATCCGGGAGGCGTCCCCGGGCTCCAGCTTGAGAGCCCCGTCGCCGAGAACCCGCCCGCCGAGCTCGACCGAGAGCAGCGTCGCCGGGTTGTAGAAGGCCCCGACGGCGAGGGGCTCGCGGAACGTGACGCGGTGGAGATTATTCGTGCAGAGCGCGCGAGCCCGATTGAGGACGAGTCGCGGCAGTCGATCGTTCAGGTACGTGAGAAAGGCGTCGGGGGGCGGGCCGATGCGCGGCCGCCACCAGCAGGCGCGCTCGGCACACTTGTACCGCCGGTTGACGCCGCGCCGGATGCCGAGCGCGAGGTACGCGTCGACCCGGGGGTCGCCCCCCGCGTAGTCGGCGGCCACGTCGAGGAGCCGGGGCCGGCCTCGCAGGTCGGCCCGGGACAAGGTCGCGCCCCGCAGCCAGGTCGGCGACGCCACGACGGCGCGCGATGGGAGCGAGCGGACGAGGAAGTAGTCCTTGTCGCCGGTGACGATCCCGATCGAGACCCCGGCCATTTCAGAAAGAGGGGCGAGCCTGTCGAGCGCGCGGCGGGCGAGGTCGCGGCAGGCGGCTGGAACCCGGCTCCAGGCGAGCGAGTCCTCGGCATCGTCGGTTCGATCGAGCCAGGCGGGGTTGAGATCCTCGAGGCCGCCCACCTCGCGGATGCGGAATCCCGAGCCCGGGCCGCAAAGGAGGAGGGCGACTTTTTCCAAGGCGCCGGGAAAAAGGAAATCGCG
>DATHFI010000512.1:0-2507 GCA_035490275.1 Planctomycetota bacterium | reverse complement strand
CGGGAATTGCCTTCCACTCGTAGAAGCCGTCCGCCAACACCACGCATCGATGGGTTTGGAACAGCCGGCGGAAGGCCGGCTTCGAGGCCGCCGTTTCGACGCGCGCGTTGATCATCCGGTTGCCGATCTTGGGGTCCTTGGCCCACGAAGGGATGAGACCCCACTTGAGGACCTCGAGGCGCGGACCCTCGGGCGTCGCCAGGAGTGCGAGCACGTCCTGCGTCGGGGCGATGTTGTACCTGGGCTTCCACTGCTCGGCGCGCGGCCCCGCGGGCACCCGGAGCTGGGACATCACCCACAGACCGTCCTTGCTGAGCGTGAATCGACCGCACATGGGCGGACCCCTACACGAAGACCGCGCTGGCGAACGAGACCAGGCCTCCCGCCGGATCGGGAGCGAACCCGTACCGCTTGAGCGACCCGCGCGCGCCGGCCAGCAGGCGCAACGCCGTATACGTCGCCGTCAGGCCACAGACGTGACGCTTGTTTCCGTCGGCCGTCACCGACCTCCAGAATGCTTCGGCGTCCCCCGAGACGACGTGCTTCAGGGTCTCGCCGTCCTCGTCCGTCATCCACTTCACCAGCTTCTCGTCGAGCGGCGTGTCGTCGCCGAACCTCGGACCGACGTGGGCGAAGTCGACCCCGGCCACGATCAGGACTCTCCGCCCGCAGGTCCGGACCGTCTCGGCGAGCGCGCCGATCGTCTCCTCGATCCGGGCGTCCCCCGACGGTCCCGTTCCGTCCTCGGCGGGATCGAACGACGAGCAGAGGATCGGGACGATCCGCAGGTCCGCCTTGCGATGGGCGTGGCGGAGGAAGACCGCCTGGAACTCGATCGAGTGCTCGCTCCGGTGGACGATCTCGTGGTCCTGCAACCCCTTGGGCGCCCGCTTGCGGAAGGCGTCGATGAAATCGAGATCGGGCTCGATCGCCCCGAACGGAGTCGCGTACGACTTGTCCGTAAGGATGTACGGTGACGGTGGCGAGAGGTGCGCGACGCCGAGGACGACGCAGGTCTCGGGCGCGGCCGATTCGGCCACCGGTCGGTAGGCATGGGTGTAGCAGGTCCCGCCGCGGCGAAAGTCGATGTGCGGAGAGAGAATCCCCTTCGGCGGTTCGGCCCCCTTGCGTCGGTCCGGAGCGCCCGCCCCCAGCGGATCGGCGTAGTACCCGTCGATTTCCTTCTCGAGGGCGACGGGCGAATCAGGATACCCGCCGCGTCCCGCGAAAGCCGCGGCGCGCACCTTGGCCGCGCGGAAGGCCGACTCGATCGCCTCGCGCCGGGCCGCGACCCCGGGCGACTCCAGGAGCATGTGCTTGTCGAGCTGATCGATGATCCCCTGGATCCGTTCCGCGGGGACCTGGACTCCGTCGGCGTACTTGGCGATCTCGCCCTGGAGGTCCGCGATCTCCTCGCCGCCCGTCAGCAGGTTCCAGACGAGGAACGAGAAGGGATCGAGCACCATGGGATCGTCGAGGACCCCCTCCGTGTCCCTGAGGACGAAGAAGGGCTCGTTCTTGATCTCGATGGGGAAGGCGTCGAGAATCCGCCGGCGGGGAAGCGGCATTAGGCTTGAATTTATCGACCTCCGGGCTCTTTCACAACTGCGAGGGACCGTGGTACAGTCCCGCAGCCTCGGCGGACCGGAGAGGTGCCAGAGTGGCCGATCGGGCTCGCCTCGAAAGCGAGTGTCCTCGTAAGGGGACCGTGGGTTCGAATCCCACCCTCTCCGCTCAACAGAACCACGAATGATGCGCCTCTCCGGCTGGCGGTACCTACCCCTCGTCCTTATCTCTTCCTGCGTCCTACCCGCGCCAGGAGTCCCTCCGGAATCCGCGGCGGTCCGGATGGAGCGCGATGTCCGGTTCCTCGCCTCCGACGAGATGAAGGGCCGCGACAATGCGACGCCCGAAGGCGCCGCAGCGGGGAATTACGTGGCACGGCGGATGGCGGAGGCAGGGCTCCAGCCCGCGGGCGAGCAGGGGACGTGGTTCCAGGTCATTCCCGGCCGGAAAGGGGACCGCGGCCGCAACGTGATCGGAGCGAAGCGCGGAACCACCGACGAGTGGATCGTGATCGGCGCTCACTACGACCACCTGGGCGTCCGCAAGGGGGAGATCTACAACGGCGCAGACGACAACGCGAGCGGGGTCGCGGTGCTTCTGGACATCGCCTCGCGCGTGGGCCGGTCGGCTCCGCTGCGCCGGGGGTTCCTCTTCTGCTCGTTCGACGCGGAAGAGGACGGCCTCGTCGGCTCGACCCACTTCGTCAATTCGGAGCTCTATCCGATCGCCTCGATCGCGGCGATGATCTGCTTCGACCTGGTCGGGGGAAGCTTTCTGCCGGGAGACGAGGGCCGCGTCTTTGCGCTGGGATCTGAATCGAGCTCGGAGCTGTTCGAATGGATCGGCAAAGCGCGCGACGCGGCCCGGGCCTTCCAGCTGGAGCGCGTCGGAATCTACGCCATCGAACCCGCGGGGCCGATCTTCGCCCGCAGCGACTATTC
>DATHFI010000511.1:0-2559 GCA_035490275.1 Planctomycetota bacterium | reverse complement strand
ACAGACATCGCCGAGGGCCTCGGCCAGTCGCGCGTCATCGAACGCGATCCGCTCGCGCACCTCGACGGGCGCGACCCGGTGGTTCAGTCCGACGATCGAAAATTCCATCACATGTGCCGGTGAAACCCGCTCCAGAAGGAGGCGACCCAGGAGGCGGCCATCGAAACCACGAAGCAGAGCGCGGAGGCCAGCGCCGTCCGGCGTCCCTTGAGGGAGGGCACGAAGCTCAGGACGGCGACGATGAGGTAGGCGACCCAGATCGCGGAAGTGATCAGGATCTTGGCGTCCATCTGCCAGCCGGAGTGAGGCACGAGCACCTGCCGCCCGTACAGGTAGCCGGCCAGGATCCCGCCGGTCAGGAGGACGACGCCCCCGATCACGCCCTGAAGCGTCATCCGGTACGAGGCCTCGAGCGACGGCATCATCCCGAGGGCCGGCGGGGCGCCGTGCGACTTGAGCTGGCGCTGTTCGATCAGGAAAAGGAGCGCGGTGACGAAGGCCACCGCGAAGGCGACGAAGGCCAGGAGGGTCAGGACGGCGTGGACTCCGGCGACCGGCGTCGAAGCGAAGGGGACCGACGGGTCGCGCGGCGGCTCGCCCGTGGCCGCCGCGAGGATGAGCGACACCAGCGCGGGGGGCAGGGCGCCGATCGTCAGGATCGGCATCGATCGGAGCAGGTCGATCCCGAGGGCCACCGCGACGAGGAGGAGCGCCGCGAGGAGGTGCGTGTCGAACCGCGAAACGAGGGGAGCCTTCTCGATCTGGATTCCGCGCCGCACGAGGACCGCGAGTATGAGCAGTCCCGCGAGACCGGCGAGAAAGCGTGCCCACTGGAGCGGCGCGGTCGAATCGCGGCGCACCGCGAGGAATCCGAACCCGCTCGCGAGGGCGAGAATCACGATGGCCGCATGCACGAGTACGGTCGATACCATGGGGAGCCGATTCTACTTGCCCGACCCGCTCACTGCGAATTGCGAACTGACAACTGTCCGCTTTCCGCTGTCCGCTGTCCGCTCTCCGCTGTCCAAGTCCTTCTGAAGTCTGAGGTCTGAAGTCCGACAACTGTCCCGCAATCAGATTGCGCCGCATGCGGAGCCCTGCTCTAATCGTCCCGGTGCAGACACGCGTCATCACCGTCGATCCCGACCATCCGGATCCGGAAAAGCTCAAGCCGGCCGCCGAATCCCTCCAGAAGGGCGGCATCGTCGCGATCCCGACGGAGACGGTATACGGCCTGGCGGTCGACCTCGACAAACCGGACTCCGTTCGCCGACTTCTCGAGATGAGGGAAAGCCCGCCCGAAAAACTCATCACGATCCACGTCGGTTCGCAGGAGGACGCGGAGCGGGTCGCGCTCATCCCCCCCTGCGGACGGGGCCGCCGGCTCGTCTCGAAACTGTGGCCCGGGCCCCTCACGGTCGTCTTTCCCGGCCGGAACGGCGAGGAGGTCGGCGTCCGGTTCCCGGCCCACCGCGCGGCCGCCGAGGTCCTGCGCCAGGCCCGGGTCCGCGCGGGAGTCCCGAGCGCGAATCGGTCGGGCCAGCCGCCCGCGACCACGGGTGCCGAGGTCCTGGAGCGCTTTGGCGGAAAGATCGACGTCCTCGTCGACGCCGGGCCCGCGCGTCACAAGCTGTCCTCGACAGTGGTGCGGGCGGTCGGCACGCGACTCGAAGTCATGCGGGAGGGCGCGATTCCCCGATCAGTCATCGAGGGCCTTGATTACTTTTCCGTGCTCTTCGTCTGCACCGGTAACACGTGCCGCAGCCCGATGGCCGACCGGCTCTTCCGCCGCGCGCTCGCGGCCCGCCTGAGGGTCGAGGAGTCGGCGCTCGAAGAGCGGGGGTACCGCGTGGGCTCCGCGGGGACCGGGGCCGTGCCCGGTGCGGGCGCGACTCCGCCCGCGATCCAGGTCCTTCGTGAAATGGACCTCGACCTGTCGAGCCACCGGTCGCGGCCGCTCTCGATGGCCCTCGTCCAGGACGCGGACGTGGTCTACACGATGACGGCGCGCCACCGGGATCTCGTCCTCGAGTGGCTTCCGGAATGCGGGGAGCACATCCGCCTGCTCGACCCGCGGGGCCGGGACATCGACGATCCGTTCGGCTCGGAGATCGCCGTCTACCGGGCCTGCGCCCGGCGGATCGCGGAGGCGGTCGAGGAGCGCGTGAAGGAGATGACATGAAAGTCGCCATCGGATCGGACCACGCGGGATTCGCCGCCAAGCAGGCGCTCGTCCCGGCGCTGAAGAAGATGGGGCACTCGGTGATGGACCTCGGGACCGACGGCCCGGAACCCTGCGACTATCCCGACTTCGCGGCGCAGGTGGGGCGGGCGGTCGCCTCGCAGGAAGCGGAGCGGGGGATCCTGATCTGCGGCACGGGAATGGGGATGGGCATGGCGGCGAACAAGATCCCCGGGGTGCGGGCCGCGGTGGTCACCAACGAGTACACCGCCGAGATGAGCCGTCACCACAACGACGCGAACGTCATCTGCCTCGGCGCGCGCGTCCTTCCCCCCGAGAAGATCGAGGAGCTGTCCCGGATTTTCCTCGCGGCGCAT
>DATHFI010000510.1:0-8478 GCA_035490275.1 Planctomycetota bacterium | reverse complement strand
CGCGCAGGGCGGCGTGGCGCGCATGTCCCCCGTCGCGAAGATCAAGGAGATCCAGGCGGCCGTCACGATCCCCGTGATGGCGAAGGTCCGGATCGGTCATTTCGTCGAGGCGCAGATCCTCGAGGCGCTCGGCGTCGACTTCATCGACGAGAGCGAGGTGCTGACGCCGGCCGACGAGTCGTTCCATATCGACAAGCGCGCGTTCAAGATCCCCTTCGTGTGCGGGTGCCGCGACCTGGGCGAGGCGCTGCGGCGGATCGGCGAGGGCGCCGCGATGATCCGCACCAAGGGCGAGGCCGGGACGGGGAACATCGTCGAGGCGGTCCGCCACATGAGGGCCGTGACGTCGGAGATGCGCCGCCTGACGACCCTGCGCGGAGACGAGCTCATGAAGGCGTCGAAGGACCTCGGCGCCCCGTACGAACTCGTGAGGGGGGTCGCCGAAACCGGCAGGCTGCCCGTGCCCAATTTCGCGGCGGGCGGGATCGCGACCCCCGCGGACGCCGCGCTCATGATGCAGCTCGGAGCGGAGGCGGTCTTCGTGGGGTCGGGAATCTTCAAGTCGAGCGATCCGGCCAAGCGGGCGCGCGCCATCGTTCGGGCGACCACTCATTTCAAGGACGCGAAGGTATTGGCGGAGGTATCGGCGGATCTTGGCGACGCCATGCCCGGACTGGAGATCCAGAAAATCGCGCCCGACGCGCTCTTCGCAAAACGGGGCTGGTGAAGAAGAAAACGATGACGGATGACCGATGACGAAGACCGGAGTCCTGGCCCTGCAAGGCGATTTCGCGGCCCACATCGCGATGATGCCGGGCGCGGTCGAGGTGCGCACGGCGCCCGAGATCGAGCCGCTCGATGTACTCGTCATTCCCGGCGGCGAGTCGACGACGCTCCTCAATCTTCTCGTGGGCTCAGGAATCGAGGAGGCAACGCGGAGGCTCCTCGGCCGGGGCGGCGCGGTTTTCGGAACCTGCGCCGGCGCGATCCTCCTCGCGAAGCGGGTGACCCATCCGGAGCAGCCGTCGTGGGGCCTGATCGACATCGATCTCGAGCGGAACGCGTACGGGCGGCAGGTCGATTCCTTCGAGGCGGTGCTCGACACGGACTATCCGGCCGTCTTCATCCGCGCCCCGCGGATCCGGCGCGCCGGGCCGGGCGTCGAGGTGCTGGCGCGGTGGAACGAGGAGCCCGTATTCGTCCGCCAGGGCCGCGTTTTCGCCGCGACGTTCCATCCCGAATTGACCGAGGACCGCCGTATTCACGACCTCGTGGTGAAGGCATGACCGAACCCGCCGTTTTCGCCAGCCGGGCCGTGCGCAGCATCGTCGAGTTGCACGAACAGGAGTGGCGTCGCTTCTTCGAAACGTGGGATCGCTTTATCGCGGCGGGCGCGCCGATGCCCGACGCCCGCGGTGACGCGGACTACCAGAGTCCGGATCACCTCGTCGGCCACGTGGCCCGGGCCGCGCGCAACTACCTGACGTGGATCGGCGAGCAGCTCGGACGGCCGGTGAAGGACGTCGACCTCGAGAAGGATTCCCTCAAGATCGCTCCCCGGGTGAGGGAATTCGTCGCGGAGGTCCTGGCGGCGTGGCGGCGTCACCTACCCGCCGTCGAGGACGCCGATCTCGAGCCCGCGACCTACAAGAGCCGCTGGGGGACGCCGATGTCGATCGAGGCGATGCTGGAGCACGCGGTGGTGCACCCAATGAGACATCGGATACAACTGGAGAGGATACTCAAGCAATCAGCCGACAGCGATCAGCCGTCAGCCTAAGAAGCGATCGGCCATCCGCTGACAGCTTCGGAAGCAGGCAGCGTTCAGCCATGAGCCTTCGGCCTTCAACCCACTGCCTCGAGCCGATAGCCAGCTGACAGCTAACAGCTGAACGCTTCTGGCGCTGATTGCTGAGCGCTACGGTTTCATCTCTTCGGGTTTCACGTCCTTGACGTGCGTCGCGATCGACCACCGGTGCCCCTCGAGATCGTGGAGCTCGCACGTGCGGTCGCCGTAGAACTGGTCCTTCGGCTCCTGCACGATCGTAGCCCCCGCCGCTTTCGCGGTCCGGGCGACCGCGTCGACGTCCTGGACATACACGTAGAGAGCGACGGGGCTGCCGCCGACGTCGGCCGGCGCCCTGTAGCCCATGTCGGGCGCGGGCTCGCCGACCATGATGACGCCGTTCCCGTGCTCCAGCTCGCCGTGGCGCAGGCGCCCTTCGGGCGTCTTCATCTCGAACCGCCGCTTGAACCCGAAGACCTTCTCGTAGAAGGCCAGCGCGGCCATGCCGTCGCGGACGGAGAGATAGGGCGTGATGATCGGCATCCTGGGGCCGAGCCAGTTGACCTTCTTCGGCGCCGCGGGCCTCTTCGCAACGGACCTGAACTTCTTCGCGGGCTTGGCTTTCACTTTCGATTTTGCCATGGTTCCTCCAGAATGTGGACCGCCATTGTAAGAACCCGGAGGGAACATGAAATACGAGATTCACACGGATATCAAGTACGCCCCGCTTGAGCTCGTCGACGCGGGAAGGCTTGCCGACACCTGCCCCGACAAATGGTGGAACCAGACGCTGTGCCAGGTCAACGACTCGGTCGCCCGTCTCGGCGTTTTCGAGGGGGAATTCCACTGGCACAAGCACGACCGTGAGGACGAGTTCTTCTTCGTGCTCGAGGGCCGGCTCCTCCTCGACCTCGAGGGGAGAACGGTGGAGCTCGCGCCGCGCCAGGGCATCGTGGTCCCGCGCGGGGCGATGCACCGGACGCGGGCGCCGAAGCGGACGGTGGTCCTGATGGTCGAGGCCGCGACGATCGCGCCCACGGGGGATTGAATCATGGCACGACTCAGCAAGTTCGACCTCGACAACGCCCCGCCCGGGGCGAAGCCGATCTTCGAGGCCGTCTTCAAGAAGCGCGGGAACATCCCCAACATGTTCCGGACGATGGCGCACCGGCCGGAGATCCTCACGACGATGGACGCGCACTTCAAGGCGGTCATGGCTCCGACGACGCTCTCCGTGCGATTGAAGGAGCTCCTCGTCCTGCGGGTCAGCGAGATCAATGGCTGCGACTACTGACTGGCGAGCCACACGAAGCTCGCCCTCGTCGGGGGCGCCACGGAAGAAGAAGTCGCGGCCGCCAAGCGCGGCGACGACTCCAAGTTCAGCGAGAAGGAGGCGGTCGCGATCCGCTGGGCGGAGCAGGTGACGGTCCAGTCGCTCCGGATCCCGGACTCGGAATTCGAGCTCCTGAAGTCCTTCTACACGGAAGGCGAGATCGTCGAACTCACCGCGGCCATCGGATTATTCAACTATTTCAATCGATTCAACAATGCGCTACACATGGAGATAACGGCCTAAACGAGCGATTCTCGATTCTGGATTCTTGATTCTCGGTCCTGTCCGCAATCGAGAATCGAGAATCAAGAATCGGCCCTAGAGCGCCCGCGCCACCGCCGCCTTCCACCCCGCGTACAGACTGTCCCGTTCGCGCTTTGACATGCGCGGGGTGAAAACCCGGTCCACCTTCAGCGGATCCATCTCGAAGCCGACCGCCAGGCCCGCGAGTCGCGCCGCGCCGAGGACCGTGGTCTCGATGTTCCGCGGCCGCACGATCCGCGCGCCGAGAACGTCCGCCTGGAATTGCATCAGGAAATCGTTCACCACCGAGCCCCCGTCGACGCGCAGTTCCCGGATCCGCATCCCCGCGTCCTTCTCCATCGCCTCCACGACGTCGCGCGTCTGGTAGGCGACCGCCTCGAGGGTCGCCCGCGCGATCTCGGCGCGGCCCGAACCGCGGGTGAGACCGCAGATCACGCCGCGCGCGTTCATGTCCCAGTACGGCGCGCCGAGCCCCGTGAAGGCGGGCACGACGTAGACACCCCCCGTGGACGGAACCGTCACCGCGCTTCCGCGGGAGATTCCGAGCGCCTCCTCGAGCCACTGCACCGCCGCCCCCGCGATGAAGATAGACCCTTCAAGCGCGTAAACCGGCTCGCCGCGCGGACCGCAGGCGAGCGTCGTCAGCAACCCGTGGTGTGAATCAACCCGGCGCCGCCCCGTGTTCGCGAGGAGGAAACAACCCGTGCCGTAGGTGTTCTTGAGCGAGCCCGTCCGGACGCATCCCTGACCGAAGAGCGCCGCCTGCTGGTCGCCCGCGATTCCCGCGATCGGAATCTCCACGCCGAGAACTTGGCGGTCCGTGACGCCGAATTCCCCCGCCGAGGGGCGCACCTCGGGGAGCACGTGGCGCGGAATGCCGAAGAGCTCGAGCAAGTCGTCGCTCCAGGCGCGGCGGTCGATGTCGTAGAGCATCGTCCGCGAGGCGTTCGTGACGTCGGTCGCGTGGACGCGACCGCCCGTCAGTTTCCACAGCAGCCAGCTGTCGATCGTGCCGAACGCGAGCCGCTTCCGGCGTCCGACGCGGTCGAGAATCCAGCGCAGCTTCGTCGCGGAAAAGTAGGCGTCGAGCACGAGGCCGGTGCGGCGGCGGACGAGGGGCTCCGCCCCCGCGCGTCGCAGCCGCTCGCACATCGGTGCGGTCCGCCGGCACTGCCAGACGATCGCGGGGGCGACCGGCCGGCCCGCAATCCGGTCCCACACGACGGTGGTCTCACGCTGGTTCGTGATGCCGAGGGCGGCCACCGACCGGGAGTCCGGCGCGACCCGGCGGAGGAGCGCCCGCGTCACGCGCCAGATCTCTTCCGCGTCGTGCTCCACCCAACCCGGCCTAGGATAGGTCTGTGTAAAGTCGCGGCTTGCGGATCGGAGAACGCGGCCGCGCCGGTCCACCGCTTGGACCGTGACGCCCGTGGTCCCCGCGTCGATCGCAAGGAGGTGTCGCGCCATGGGGCGCGATTATAGAATGTCCCCTTCATGACGCTCACGATCCACTTCGACGGGCTCTGCCTGCCGAAGAATCCCGGCGGCGTCGCCACGTACGGGTTCGTGGCGAAGCGCGGTGCCAAGGTCCTCCACGAGGAGGGCGGGCTCGCAGCGCGGCCCTATACGCCGGAGGCGACCAACAATGTTGCCGAATACACAGGGGTCCTGAAGGCCCTGGAATGGGCGCTCGCGCAGGGATTCGACAAGGAGAAGGTCCTAGTCCGGGGCGACTCCCAGCTCGTCATCCGCCAGCTCAAGGGCGAGTACAAGGTGAAGTCGCCCTCGATCGTGAATCTCTTCAAGCGGGTGCGGGAGCTGGCCGGGCGATTCTCCTCGATCTCCTTCGAGTGGATCCCGCGGGAGGAGAACAAGGAGGCGGACGCGCTGACGAACCGGGCCTACGCGGAGTTCGGCGCGGGGAAACGGACGGAACGGCGACGCGAGGATGCTTCGGCCCGCATCCGCCGCGGATTCTCCATCGAGATCGAGACCCCTGCCGCCCCCGCGGCCGCGTTCCGGGCGCTGGGTCACGCGTCGATGCCGAAAGCGAAGGTCGAATCGTCCCTTCCCCCGAACCTCCTCATCCTGAACCACGACGATGGAGCGACGACCGTCCTGTCGGTCACGCGGCTGTCGGACGGCGCCCGGATCCGGTGCGAGCACGCGCGGCCCGCCGGGGAGGACGACGCCGCGGCGCTCCAGGCGGCCGAGCGGGCCTGGCACGCGGCGCTGCTCGCGCTCCAGTCGCGCCTGGAAGGGAGCCCGTGATAAATTTTGCTTTCGGGTTCCCGGCCCCTTAGACTTACAGCACCTTCTCTGCACGGAATCCCATGAAAAAGTTCGTCGGCGCGTTCCTGGTCGTCCTGGGCGTGATGGGCCTGGCCGGGTTCTCCGTCTGGGGCACGACCAAGGCCGGCGCCTCCGCCACGAACTATCATCCCCTGCTGCCGGTCCTCGCCATCGGGCTCGACTTTCCGCACGACACCCTGAAGCTGAGCGTCGCGATCGGCTTTCTCATTCTCGGCCTCTATTACGGATTCGGGGAGAGGGGGCCGAGTCCCCTGGCGCAGGTGTTCCTGCTGAACGCGCTCCTGCTCTGCTCCGCGCTCATCTTCGCGCTCGGCGCGTCGCACAATCCCCAGTACGCCGGGATCACGGGGATATTCGCCGCGGCGGCGCTGCTCCAGGCGCTCGTCGGCCTGGTCCTGCTCTTCTTCGCGGTCTCGGAGCGGCCCGTCGGGGGGATGGGACTCACCCTGGGCGGAGTCCTCTACGTTTCCTCCGCGGCGATCGGGGCGGTCATCTACCTGAGCGGGAAGGCGTAGCGCCATGCCCATCAAGAGCTGCACGCGGTGCGGGCTCAAGGTGCTCGTGGACGCCTCGCAGGCCGCCTCCGACACCTACCTGTGCCCGCGGTGCGTCTCCGAGGCCAAGGGGTCGGGGGCCGCGACCAAACCGGCGGGGTCCGCCAAGCGCTCCTCGGTCAAGGTCGCCTGCCCCTATTGCGGCGCTTCGTTCTCCGGCTCGATGCCGTCGCGTCCCGCGAAGGGCGGATGCCCCGTCTGCCAGAAGGAGCTCGTCCTCCTCCCGGACGGGACGATCCAGGCGGCGGCGTCCTTCAACTTGAGCGCCTGGCAGAAGCAGCGGGCGGCGAAGAAGGCCGAGTCGACCCCGCCTCCGCAGGCGCCGGCTCCCGAGGAAGCGATGCCCGCGGCGGCGGATCCCATCGGCGGCTCGACGATCCTCGACATGGGCGGCCCGCCCCCGGCGGCCGCGTCGATGCCGACGCTGGAAGAGGGCCCGATGGAATTCCCGGGCGGCCTCGGCGGCGAGAGCATGCTCGGGATGGGCGGCCAGACCGCGGCCCCCGCGCCGCGTCCGTCGATCGACGAGCCCGAGCCGGCTCCGGAGCCTCCTCCCGAGGAACCGGCCCGGAGTTACGACGAGCCCGAGCCTCCTCCGGAGGACGACCTGGGCGGAGAGACGATTCTCGATTCGGATGGCCCGCGGGCCGTGGAGTTGCCGGAGCCCTCGCTCGACGAAAGGTTTCCGGACCAGGACCTGCTGCGCGAGACCATGCCGGGCATGGACCGGCCGCCCGCGGCGGAGACCCCGGTGCCGCCGCCGACGCCCCCGCCGGTTCCCGAGGAGGAGACCGCGCCGGCTCTCGAGTCGGACGAAGGCGCCGAACCTACGGTACGCGATTCGGAATATTCGCGGACGGAGGAACCGGAGCCGTCTCCTCCCCCGGTGGAGGAGCAGCCCGCCGAGGAGCCGGCCGAACCCTCGATGGAGAGTTCGACGGAACTTCCGGACAACCTGGGCGGGTCGACGATGCTGGGCATCGGCGGCTCGGACGACATGGCGCCGCCGAGGCCGGAGCCGATTCCCACCATCGAGGAGTCGCCGCCGGAGGCGGTGCCGATCCTGGCGAAGGACCTGGCGCCGATCGAATTGCCGCCTCCCGATGAGCCCGCGGCCGCCGAACCTCCGGCCGACGCGCCTTCGGCCGAGCCGTCGGAGGCCAAGCCGTACGTCTACGGTCCCATCGCGCGCGTGGCGCGGAAGATTCCCGGGTCGATGGGGCCGCCGCCCCCGCCGGCAACCGTCCCAAGGGGTCCGATTTCATCCGGGCCGCTGCCGCCGCCCCCTCCGCCTCCGACGTCGAGCCAGCCGGTCCTGGGAAGCGATTTCCGCATCGCGACGGCGCCGCCCCCGCCGAAGTCCCCGCTCTCCGAAGCGGCCAAGGCGGCGGGTGTCAAGCCGTCGCAGATGGGGATGCCGCCGGCGCGGCCGAACATGTTCCGCGTCATGCTGGCGTGGATCCTCCTCCTCCTGCCCCTGGCGGCCGGCTTCCTGCTTTACTCCATGCAGAAGACCTCCGCGGTCGAGAAGATCATCAAGAAGCTCTCGGACGAGGTGAGCCCCGGATTCCGCAAGATGGACGAGGAAATCAAGAAGGCGATCACGAAGACGGCGGAGCCCGCCGATCCCGCCCGGAAGTAGCCCGGACATCTGTGGGCGGGCCGCTTCCAGTTCCCAGATTCCAGATCCCAGCCCCTGAAGCTGCAAGCTTCAAGCCCGAAGGGAATGGGGAAGCGCCACTGCGGAGGGGGTAGGAATCGGCGAGGGAGATCTTCACCCGGCCGCATGACCCGACACGCCGGAGCCGGATCGAATCAGCGCTTGAGGAGCGCCGCGCGAACTTCGCGGATTACGTCGGCGTACTTTTCCTCGAAGGTCTGGCCCTTCCCCGTGTCGGGCAGCTTCACCGGCTCCGCGGGCTTGGGGGTGTCGGTGGGCATGGGCTCCGCGGGCTTCGGAGGTTCCGGTTTCGGCGGTTCGGGCTTGGGCGGCTCCTGGGGCTTCTCGGCCGCCTTCGCCGCGGCTTCCTTCTCGGCGGCCGCTTTCGCCGCCGCTTCCTTTTCCGCCGCTTCCTTCGCGGCCGCCGCCTTGGCGGCGGCTTCCTTATCCGCCCCTTCCTTCGCCGACGCGGCCTTGGCGGCCGCTTCCTTGTCCGCCGCTTCCTTGTCGGCCGCCGCTTTCGCGGCCGCTTCCTTGTCCATGCCCGCCTTCGCCGCGGCTTCCCTTT
>DATHFI010000509.1:0-2074 GCA_035490275.1 Planctomycetota bacterium | reverse complement strand
CCGAGGATCTCGCGCTGGGGCGGCTCGAGGGCGGCGAACCGGAGGTGGAGTCCCGCGTCGTCGACGAGGGTGATGCTCGCCCGGTCGAAGCGGACGACATCGCGCAATTCCCCGACCGCGACACGGAAGACCGCCTGGAGGTCGAGCGAGGAGTTGACGGTGCCGGAGATCCGCAGGAGGCGCCGCTCCCGCTCGGAGGCGCGTTGGAGCTGGGCCGTCTGGCGGTCGACTTCCTCCGACACCTTCTTCAGGAAGGTTCCCTTCAGCTCGTTCGCCTCCTGGAGTTCCTTGTTGGCCTGCTCGAGGCGGCGGGTCCGGTCGCTGAGCCGGGCGATGAGCTGGGCCTTGTCCGCGGCGACCGCGACGTGGCCGGAAATTTCCGAGAGTGCCCGCACGTGCTCCGCCGCGAAGGCCTCGGCGATCCGCGAGGAGGCCGACATGATGCCGATGATCTCGTCGCCGATGCGGAGCGGGATCGCCAGGTTCGACCGCATCCCTTCGCGGATGAGCCGGCGGGTCGAGTCCGACTCCGGATGTTCCCGAAGGAATTCATGGAGGTCTCCGATCAACTTCGTTTCGCCCTGTCCGACGACCGCCTGGAGTCGCATGTCGCCGACGGGCTGAAGGTGGCCGACCGGCAGGTGCACCTCGCCCTCGGTCTTCAACGCGGTGACGGTCAGTTCCTGGCGGTCGCGGTCGATCATCGCGATCGCGATCCGGTCGAAGGGAACCCGCTCCTTGAGCTCCCGATAGATGACGTCGAGGATGTCGTCGATGCGGCTTCCCTTGCTCATCTCGGAGATGATGCTGTTGGTCAGGCGGAGCCGCTGGTAATCCTGGGGGAAGGTGGGGCCCATCACGATTTTCCCGTTACACCGATAACTTCGTTGTTCTTACCCTGATTGTAACATACTGAGGCTCAGGAAGTCACGAACTGCGGAATCAAGAATCAAGAATCAGGAATCAGGAATCGCCCTTCTGGCCGCCGGACTTCTTCTCAAACCGTTGGAGCAGCTCGATCTTGGAGGTCTCGGTGTTCGGGAGTTTCTGGCAGATGACACCCGCGGCGTCGGCGAGATCGCGGACCGTAGGTGGGGGAGTCCCGACCAGGATGCGCGAGGCCAGGTTTCGGATGAGGGGGTCCACCTTTGGATCGATGGGCGGCAGGGCGGCGGGGACCGAGGATCGCAGGATTTCGGCGGGGACCTTCCCGGTCACCAGGGTCAGGAAAAGAGTCCCTAGGTCGGACGCATCGATGGCCGGATCGGGATGGCCCTGGGTTTGTCCGGCCAGGTTCCGTCCGATCCGCCGGAGGCCGACGTCGGTGATGAACGGCCGGCCGGCGTCGTCGATGATGATGTTGTGGGGCGTCAGGTCGCCGTGGGCGACGCCGCGGTCGTGAGCGGACTGGAGGGCGCGGGCGAGCTGGTAGAAAGCGAAGAGGCCGGTCCGCGGGGGCCCGGTCCACTCGATGAGGTTGGGACCCGGGATGAACTCGCGCGACAGGAAGTGGATCGACCCGGCGCGGGAGACCCGCTGGTTGGCCACGATGATCGGCGAGGTGATCCGGGCGATCGCCCTCAGGTCGGCGACGGCGCGCTGGAGCCGGTCGGCCGGGGGATCTTTCGCCAGCAGGCGCACGACGAGGCGCCCAGGGTGTTTCTCGTGGGTCGCCTCCCACGTGCGGGGACCCATGGGCCGGTGGAGCGTGTAGCTTCCCAGGCAGGCGGCGACACCCTCTTCCGGCTGCGATCGCAACGGACGCTCGGGCATCCGGGCCGACGCGACCAGGCGTTGAAGTTTTCTGAGCTGGGAATCGGGCAGTTGGCTGGTCATAGGGCTTGGTGGAGCTTCCCGTATCCCGCTCCCCGATTCCCGCTCCAGAAGCTTTCAGCTTTCAGCTTTCGAAACGGGGAACGGGACACGGGGAACGGGGAGCTTCTCACTTTCCATCTCCGAACAGGTCGTTGATTTCCTCGCGGTAATCCGCTTCCGAGAGGCAGTATTCGCGGACGTATCCCTCGATCAGGTGGCGCAGGCGTCGGCGGGCGTCCGCCAGGTAGTTGGTGACGTC
>DATHFI010000508.1:0-4038 GCA_035490275.1 Planctomycetota bacterium | reverse complement strand
CTCGCTGACGATGACGCGCGCCCCGTGGTCCCGGGCGATCTGGCCGATCGTGAGCATCTTGTCCGGGTTCGTCCCGACGCCGCTCGGATTGTGCAGGTTCGTCAGGAGAATCACCTTCGTGTGGCGGTTGACGCGGCGCTCGAATTCCTCGAGGTCGACCTGCCACCCCCGGTCGAAGCGGCGCTCGAAGGTCTTGATCACGGCGCCGAGGTGCTGGGGTATCCGGTAGAGGGGTTCGTAGTTGGGAGTCTCGAGAAGGATCTCGTCGCCCGGCTCGAGGGACGCGGCGCACGCCAGGAAGATCCCCATCGTGGCGCCGTTCGAGATGAAGACGCGATCGGGGGAGATTCCGTAGCGACCGGCGAGCGATTTCCTCAGGGCCGGCTGGCCGGCCTCGTCCACGAGTCCCGTGTCGACGTGGTCAATGGATATGCCCAGCTCATCCCGCGACAGGGTCTTGATGTTGCTTCGGGCGAGGTCGTGGCGCACGGTGCCCATGTAACGGCGCGCCCATTCGAGGTAGGCGATCTTGTGGAAAGCCATCCCGACATTACTCGGTGGACTCAATCGCCTCGAAATGGCGGACGTCGATGATCGGTCCGGAAATCTCGGGAATTACCGACGAGTAGGTGTGCAGGATCCCCTCGACGCGGACGTGATGGCCGACGTACTTGAGCCAGTCGTCGCCGCGCCGGAACCTGTCGAAGTGCGGGATGTAGATCACGAGTCCGCTCGCGAGAGTCACCTTGGCGTGCTGCGCGTGGAGGTGATCGAAGGTCCCCTCGACGGTGACGTCCTTGCCCGCATACCGGTCCAGGTCGTCGCGCGTCTTCACCTCGGCAAATTCCGAGGAGCCGCCCCCGGGCCCCGGCGAGCCGCACGAAGCGGCCGCCAGACCGGCCAGGCACAGGAGGGGTAAGGCTTTCATGAGCGGGGATTATAAATCCATGACGCCAGGCGGCAAACAAAACTTGGCGGCGGCCGGAGGGCAATGCTATGTTCCCGGCACCACCCATGGCTCGAATCGCCGATCTTCATGCCCGGGAGATTCTCGACTCGCGGGGCTGGCCCACCCTCGAGGTCGAGGCGCGGCTCGAGGGGGGCGTCACGGGGCGCGCCGCCGTGCCCTCTGGAGCCTCGACGGGGGAGCACGAGGCGCTCGAACTCCGGGACGGCGATGCGAAGCGATTCGCGGGTCGCGGCGTCCTCAAGGCCATCGCCAACGTCGGGGAGCTCGCGTCGAAGCTGCGCGGCATGGATCCCGCGCAGCAGAAGATGATCGATGAGATCCTCATCGACCTCGACGGCACGCCGAACAAGTCCCGCCTGGGCGCCAACGCCACCCTCGGCGTCTCCCTGGCCGTGGCCCACGCGGCCGCGGCGGCGGCGGGAAAACCCTTGTACGAATTTCTGAGCCACGGCAAAGGCGTGACGCTCCCCGTCCCGTTCATGAACGTCATCAACGGCGGGGCCCACGCGGACAACATTCTCGACTTCCAGGAGTTCATGATCGTGCCGGGCGGATTCACCTCGTTTCGCGAGGCCCTCCGCGCCGGGGTCGAGATCTTCCACGCCCTCAAGGCGGTGCTCAAGGGGCGCGGCCATTCGACGGCGGTGGGAGACGAGGGAGGATTCGCGCCGAATCTGAAATCGACCGAGGAGGCCCTCGACGTCCTGATGAAAGGGATGGAGAAGGCGGGCTACGCGCCGGGGAAACAGGTATCGCTGGCGCTGGATGTCGCCGCGAGCGAGCTCTTCCGGGACGGAAAGTACTATTTCGAGAAATCCGGAGAGACCGCCAGGACCGCGGACGAGATGGTCTCCCTGTACGAGAAACTCGGCGCCGCCTATCCGCTCGTTTCGATCGAAGACGGCCTGGCGGAGAACGACTGGGCGGGCTGGCGGATCCTCACGGAGCGCCTCGGTCGGAAGATGCAGCTCGTGGGCGACGACATTTTTGTGACGAGCACGGAAAAGCTGCGACGCGCGATCCGCGAAAAGATCGCCAACGCGATTCTCATCAAGGTCAACCAGATCGGGACGCTGACCGAAACGGTCGACGCCGTGGTCATGGCCCAGCAATCCAAGTATGGCACGGTGATCTCGCACCGCTCGGGTGAGACGGAGGATACGACCATCGCCGATCTCGCGGTGGCGCTGAACGCGGGCATGATCAAGACGGGCTCCGCGAGTCGATCCGAACGGACGGCGAAGTACAACCAGCTGCTCCGGATCGAGGAGGAGTTGGGCACGCGCGCGAAGTATCCCGGGTTCGGTGCCCTAGCGGGAAAGTGACCGGCTCCGCACCGCCTTCAAGTCATCATCCAGGTCGTACACGATCGGCAGTCCCGTCGCGATCTCGAGCTCGACGATCTTCTCATCAGCGATGTTGTCGAGGTACTTGACCAGCCCGCGCAGGGAATTGCCGTGCGCCGCGACGACGACGCGGCGGCCCGCCTCCAGGTCGGGCACGATCCGCTCGTGCCAGTAGGGGAGGACGCGCGCGATTGTGTCCTTGAGCGACTCGCTGAGCGGGATCTCCTCGGGCCGGAGCGCCGCGTATCGGGGATCCTTCCGCTGGCCGCGCGGATCGTCGGGAGGAAGCGGCGGCGGAGGGATGTCGTAACTCCTCCGCCAGGCCTTCACCTGTGCTTCGCCGTGGCTGGCGGCCGTCTCCGCCTTGTTGAGCCCCTGCAGCGCGCCGTAGTGGCGTTCGTTGAGCCGCCAGTGCGCCGACTGCGGGATCCACATCAGGCCCATCTCCTCGAGGACGATCCAGAGCGTCTTGATGGCGCGCTGGAGCACGGAGGTGTGGGCGACGTCGAAGACGAAGCCCTCGCGCTTCAGGGCGCGGCCCGCGTCGACCGCCTCGCGCAAGCCCCGCTCGGAGAGTCCGACGTCGATCCAGCCCGTGAACCGGTTCTCGCGGTTCCAGAGGCTCTCGCCGTGGCGGATGAGCACGAGTTGCTTCATGGGGGCACTATACACGGGGCGGGCGCGGACCTCATGCGAGGTTGATCGGCGCCTTCAGGTATTTCCGCTGGCACGGCGTGCAGAGGTCGAATCGGAAGGCGCGGTAGATCTGGTCCATCGCTTCTTTCTCGGTGAGATGCTGCATCTGGGCGATGATCCGCGCCATCTCGGCCCGGTAATCCTTCGCGAGGTCGTCGGTGGTGATCTCGAGGGGGTCGTACGCGGCCTTGACCTCGATCTTCACCTCGTAGCGGACATCGCTTTCGACCAGGAGGGGGGCACCGCAACCATCACAGGTGAGGCGGTCCATCAGTTCCGGTGAAAGCTGAGTTGGTCGCGCGAGACGCGGACGCGCACCCGGTCGCCCTGGCGGACGACGCCGTCGACGAGCATATCGGCGAGGGGACCCTCGACGTCGCGCTCGACGGTACGGCGCAATTCGCGCGCCCCGTACTCGGGCCGGAAGCCGCGCTCCGCGAGCAGGGGAGGGACGGCGTCCGAGAATTCGAGCTCGATGGGGACCGACGCCGCGTGGCGCTGGACCTCCTCGAGGAGGCGCCCGACGATCTTCACGCACTCGCCCATCCCGAGCGCATTGAAGAGGACGACCTCGCTGAGCCGGTTGAGGAACTCGGGGCGGAACCGGGACTTGAGGCTCGTGACGGTTTCATCGAAAAGCTCCTCGCGCGACAGCTCGCGTTGGCCGGCGCGGAAGCCCATGCGGTTCTTGAGCGCCGCGACCTCGTCGGCGCCGACGTTCGAGGTGAAGACCATCACGGTCTCTCCAAAGGGAATCCGCCGGCCCTTCGCGTCGGTCACGAAGCCCTCGTCCATCGCCTGGAGGACGATGTCGTGGACCTTGGAGTCCGACTTCTCGATCTCGTCGAACAGGACGACCGTCTTCCCCCGGCGGCTCACCTCGTCGAGGAGTCCGCCCTGGTCGTGGCCGATGTAGCCGGGCGGCGCGCCGATGAGCTTGGCGTACTCGTGGGGGAGGGCGTACTCGCTGCAATCGACTCGGACCATTCCCGTCGTGTCGCCGGTCATGATCCGCGTGATCGCCTT
>DATHFI010000507.1:0-2065 GCA_035490275.1 Planctomycetota bacterium | reverse complement strand
AAGAACCAGTGCCGCGCGGTCGACACCGTCTGCCGCTACGGCGGCGACGAGTTCGTCATCCTGATGCCCGAAACGGCCTACGACCACGCCCTCGCCAAGGCGGAGCAGCTCCGCCGCGAGGTCCGCTCGAAGGAATTCCAGAACGTCGTCGACTCCCTCAAGCCGATCCGGTCCACCCTCTCGGTCGGCGTGACGGCGCTCTCGGGGACCAACGTCAAGCTCGAGGACCTCCTGCGGGTCGCCGACGACGCCCTCTTCGAGTCGAAGCGCCGGGGGCGCGACTCGGTCACGGGCCGGCCCCTCGGCCCGACCCCCTCGGGAACCTGACCCTTGAGCTTCAGAGCATTGAAGCCTTGGAGCTTTGAAACTACTCTCTGGCATTCCACATGTGGGACGTCCACCAGTACCGGAAATTCCAGCCCGAGCGGTCGCGCCCCTTCCACGACCTGCTGGCCCGCGTGCCTGATCTTCCCTTCGCCGCGGTCGCCGACCTCGGGAGCGGCCCCGGGGAGTTGACCCGCGTCCTCGCCGACCGCTGGCCGAGGGCCCGGGTCACGGGAGTGGACTCGTCGCCGGAGATGCTCGAGGCCGCGAAGGAGTTCGCCCTCCCGGGGAGGCTCGAGTTCATCCAGGCCGACGTCGTGACGTGGAATCCTCCCGCGCCGCTCGATCTCGTCGTCTCCAACGCCGCCCTCCAGTTGATCCCCGACCACGAGACCCTCCTGCCCCGGCTCGCGGGACGTGTCGCTCCGGGGGGCGTCCTCGCGGTCCAGATGCCGGCGAACGCCGCGGAGCCGATCCACACGGCCCTGGCGGAGACGCTCCGGGAGGGCACGTGGCGGGAGAAATGCGCGGACACCCACCTCCCCTCTCCTCTCCGGGAAGCGCGGTGGTATGTCGAGACCCTCGGGGGGCTGGGTTTCGAGGTGGATGCCTGGACCACCGTCTACCACCACCTCCTCCCGGGGCGGGATCCCGTCCTGGAATGGTCGCGCGGGTCGACGATGCGGCCGGTGCTGGCCCGGCTCGACGGCCGGGAGCGGGCGGAGTTCGAGGAGACCTACGGAGCGCGATTGCGCCGGGCCTACCCCCGGATCGCCGGCGGGACGCTCTTCCCCTTCCCGAGGTTCTTCGTCGTGGCGCGGCGCGGGCGGGTTTGATTCTGACGCGGTCGGAAGGAATTCAACCACCAAGTCACGAAGTCACCAAGCAAAGGCCGCAGAAGGGGACGATCCGAAGGTCCGTCCCGCCGGCCCTGCCAGGGCCGGTTCGTGGCCTCGCGGGCCACGAACTTCTGCGGCCTCGACTTGGTATCTTCGTGGCTTGGTGGTGAATATGGCGGCGGGACAGTTTAACGCTGAATCGTCAACCGTCAGAACTTGATGGGGGCGCCGGGGAGGGTGCGGGCGGCCCACCAGGCCGCCAGGATGAAAAAGGCGAGGGTGGCGAGGGACGCCGCGGTGAGAGGTTTCACCAGGCGGTCCGCGTAGCCGAGCCCGGTGATGACGATGAGGATCGCGAAGGCCGCCGCGCAGGCTTCCCAATGGTCGCGGATGCCGGCGCCCGTCTCCATCGCGACCCGGGCAGCCCCGCCGAATACGACGGGGGGAAGGTTCGCCGGCAGGAGCAGGAAGCTCATCAGGCCGAGGAAGAGCCCGACCAGGAAAATGGAGCCGACCGCGGCGACGCGCCAGCCGTGGGGTGCGCGGGAGGGTTCCATGGCCTAGTTGGACTTGGTCGCCGATTCCAGATTTCGGATTCCCGATTGCCGTCGGATCGTGATTCCTGGGCCGCTCGACAACCCGCAATCCGCAATCCACAATCGCCGCGGTTTCATGTTTCCGCCCATGGTGACCGTGATTCTCCCGGCCATGAATCGGCTGGGTCGGGCTTTCACTTCGCCAGGCGGTCCCGGACCTCGGCCGCGGCCCGGCGGGCCGCCGTCTCGAGCTGGGTCTTGAGCTCCGCGAGGGTCTGGCCGAGCTCCTTTCCCGCCTTCTGGCGCAGTGTCTGCAGTTCCTCGCGCATCCGGTGTTCGAGCTCGGTCCCCAGGATGTCGCCGTGG
>DATHFI010000506.1:0-4070 GCA_035490275.1 Planctomycetota bacterium | reverse complement strand
CCGCAAGTCGACGGCCGCCGACGGGACGATCATGTACAGCCTCGGCCAGGGCGCGCACTCGACCTACCCGCTCACCGCGGCCGGGGCGTGCGTCTACTCGTACTTCGGCCTCTACGACGACCCGCAGGGCCAGAAGTGCATGAAGGCGTGCTTCGATTTCGTGATGGGCAAGCGCGCCTCGCAGTACGCCCACTTCGAGTACTACGCGATCTTCTACGCCGCCCAGGCGTGCTTCTTCATGAAGCGGAAGGACGCGCGGTACTGGACCGAGGGGTACGCGAAGCTCCGACGCCAGCTCCTCTCCACCCAGGCCCAGAACGGCGGCTGGACGGGCGACGGCTACGACGGGACGTACGCGACGGCCTGCGCGACGCTCGTGCTCCAGATTCCCTACAGGATCCTGCCCATCTTCCAGGATTGAGTGTTAGGGCAGACCTCAGGCTTCAGACTTCGGGAAAACTCTTCTCACTCCAGACGGAAGACTGAGAGACTGTAAACTGGCGACCTTTTCCTGAAGTCTGAAGTCGGAGGTCTGAAGTCTGTCCCATTACCCCATGCGCATCCTCTTCCTGACTCACCGCTCTGACACGCCCAGCACTCGTTATCGCGTCATTCCTTTCGCTGAGCGGTTCCAGAGGGCGGGTCACGAGACAAAAGTCCGGCGCTACTCGAGCGGACTCGCGGGGATCTGGCCGCTGCTCCGAGACGCGCGCGAAGCGGACGCCGTCGTCCTCCAGAAGCGCCTGCCGCCCGGGTGGATGACCCGCGCCCTGCGACGGCGCGCCCGCCGCCTTTGTTACGACTTCGATGACGCGGTCTACCTTCGCCGCGAGGGCGCCGAAGCTTCCGCGACGCGCGACCGCCGGTTCCGCGCCGTCCTCGCCGCGGCCGATTTCGTCGTCGCCGGGAATTCGCACCTCGCCGGGAAGGCGCGCGAGTTCGGCGCCCGCCACGTCTCCGTCATCCCCACCGTTCTCGATCCGGCCAAGTACGAGGCCGCGCCCCGCGAGCCGCACGAGGGCGTCGTCGCGGGCTGGATCGGCGCGGGCGGCAACCTCAAGTACCTGGAGGCGCTCATCCCGCACTTGAAGGGAGTCGGCGTCCGGATCCGCGTCGTCTGCGACCGGTTCCCCGAGGGGGTCGAGAAAGTCGCCTGGTCCGAGGAGGGCGAGGCCGCGGCGGTGGGCGGGATGGACCTCGGGCTCGCGCCCATGCCGGACGACGAGTGGACCCGCGGGAAATGCGGGACCCGCATCCTCCAGTACTTCGCCGCCGGGATTCCGGTCGTCGCGGACGACGTCGGCGTCCACCGCGACCTCGTCGGCGAGGGGGGCTACCTCGTCGATTCGCCCAAGGCCTGGGCCCGGCGGGTGGGGGAGCTCGCGGCGGACGCCGCTCTCCGCCGGCACATGGGCGAGGAGGGTCGAAGGCGCCTCCGCCAGGCCTTCACCCCGGATGCCGTCTTCCCCAAGTGGCTTGACCTTCTTACTCGTTGAGCTTCCTCCCTGGCACGGGACTCGAGACTTCAGAATCTGGGATCTGGGCTCTGGAAACTGGGCACTAGCCCGACATCAAATTTTCTGTATCATGTCCGCTTATGGCCAAAGCCATCTTGTACGTGTCTATCATGGCCGCGGGCGCTCTCATCTCCTTCCTGTGGTACATGCTCGGCCGGGGGACCCCGGCCGCCCTCAACGGCGCGGCGTGCATCCTCGCGCTCGGGGTCGCCATGCCGATCCTCGTCCGCAAGGACTTCCAGTTCGTGGGGATCCCGGGGCCCGTCGACCTGGGCTTCGCCCTCGCGTCGCTCGTGATGGGGGCCATCGGGGGGTCGCAGGCCCGCGATTCCTTGATGCACCAGCGCCTCCTGTGGGCGGCGCTCCTGCTCCTGTCGGTCCCGGCGATCCGCATCAGCCTCGTGACGCTCAAGGCCTACCAGCGGCCCCTCAACCTGAAGATCGCGGTGGGTGTCTTGCTCGCGGCACTCTTCGGCCTGAACATCTTCCTGGGCGTCCACTTCAGCAGCTGGGCGGCCGAAACCAGCGTCACGCTCGTCAAGGGATGGTTCCCGGACGCCACGGCCTCGGGCCCGCCCCCCGCGCCCGGGCCGGTTCCGGTCTCCCATCCGCCGGGAACGCCGCCGCCGCCTCCTCCTCCGCCTCCGCCTCCCGTGAATCCGGGAGCCCCGGTGGCGATCGTGGCGGGCCGGCCGCTGACGCGGGCCATGCTCGAGTACCAGCTCTTCATCGACAGCCTGGCCCCGGGGGCGACCACCTCCGACCGGGGAAGCGCCGTCGCGGCGCTCCTGCGCGCCTACACGATGCGGGCCCTCCTCGAGAAAAAGTTCAAGGCCTTCGACCCCGCGGCGCTCAAGGACGAGCGGCAGTGGCTCATGAACCAGGTGAAGGACAAGGCGGTGCTCCACCGCATCCGCACCCACGTCTCCGACGAGATGTTCCTCGACGTCTACGTGGGGGGCAACGGACTCTACGACCGGATGCTCCGCGACGTCTTCATCAGGAAGAAGGCGGAGGAGCTGCGGGCGCGCGTCGAGGCGGTCGTCAGGGAGGTGAAGGCCACCGACGGCGTGGAACGCCCGGGGCCGAAGATCGAGGGGGTGGAAAAATCGGTCTGCCGCTATTCCTTCCGGCGGAGGGAATTCGTCCCCCAGTTCGAGGCGGAGGAGGAGGAGGGCGTCAAGCCCGATCCCCGGGACGACATGGCGAAGAAGCTGGCGACGCTCAAGGTCAACACGCTCCTTTCCGACGTCCTGTGGGGCGACATCAACGCGCGGGTCATCCGGCGGCTGCCGGACGACTTCAAGAAGCGGACGACTTACGAGGTCTACTTCGTGAAGCAGGACGAGGATTTCCCCTCATGGTTCCTGCAGCAGAGCTCGGACCTGGCGATCGAGATCCCCGATCCCGAGCTGCGGAAGGAGATGCTCGAGCAGGCGACGTCGGTGAAGCACATCATTAAAACGAAGTGATTGGCGGGGCTGTATCGTATAGCATACGGGTTCGGAACGGGATACGCCTTGAGGAGCGAGAAGCTATGAAACGCTGGATGGCGGTCGGGATGGTCCTGGGCATCGCGGCGTTGGGCGCCCAGGACCGCAAGTTCAAGAAGAACTACGCGCAGGACGGCGTCTACTGGGCGGCCTCGTGGGAAGAGGCGCTCAAGGAGGCCAAGGAGCGCAATGTCGGGATCCACCTGGCGGTCCACAAGGACAACTGAGGGGGCTGCCAGTCGATGGAGTCATCGACTTATACCGACAAGAAGTACATCGAATCCTCGCGGATGTGGGTCAATGTCGCCGCCCACGGCGAAAAGACCCATGAAGTCGAGGCGATGATCAACGGCAAGAAGGTCACCGTCTGCTCGGCGTACTGGAACATCCCCTGCTCGTACCACTCGGCCTGCTATTCGGCGAGCAGCAAGTTCCCGGGCATCACGGGCCTCCCGACCACGGTCTACGCCGATCCCGACGGGAAGGAGATCGGCCGCGAAGTGGGCGGCAAGAGCGCGAGCGAGCTGATCAAGATCCAGGAGAAGCTCTTCGAGAAGATCCCCGGCGACAAGATTTCCGCCGTCGAGTGGAGCCAGGCCGCGAAGCTTCTCGCGGACGCCGACGCCGCGTTCGAGAAGGGCGAGTGGAAGAAGGCGGTCGAAGGGTACACCAGGGTTTCCAAGCTTTCGAAGAAGGCCCTCAAGGAAAAGGGGACGGCGGGGCTCGAGAAGCTCGAGACCAAGGGGCGCGAGATCATCGCCGAGGCCAAGGAGAAGATCGCGACCGACAAGGAGGCCGCGAAGAGGCTCCTGCGCAGCGTGGCGGACGATTTCAAGCCGCTCTCCTGCTCGAAGGAGGCCGCGGCGGCCCTGAAGGATCTTCCCGCGGACGAAAAGAAGTAACTGTCGACCCGCGAAACCAACCGGCGCGGTCCGCGATTCGCGGGCCGCGCCGTTTCTTTTTAGGAGCGCTTGGCAATGGGCCCTGCCAGTTCCCCGCTCCCCGTGCCCCGTTTCAGATTCGGGAGCGGGGAACGGGGATCGGGTATCGGGAAGCGAAT
>DATHFI010000505.1:0-19543 GCA_035490275.1 Planctomycetota bacterium | reverse complement strand
GCAGGGATAGGCCAGCTTGTTCTTCTTGATGTACTTCTCGATGTTCTTCTCGGTGTCGTGGGGATAGGCGTAGACCGCGAGGAACTTCACGTCCGCCTTGGGATCGGCCCACGCGGCGGTCGTCTTCTTGATCACGTCCGGGTCGATCGCGGCCGGGCACTTCTCGGACTGGAAGTAGACCACCACGACCTGTCCTTCGCGCTTCTTCTCCGCGTCCGCCCGGAAGTCGGAGAGCTTGTACTCCTTGCCGTCGTACGCCTTCATCGCGACGTCGGGCACGACCGCCCCGAGGGACAGGTCGCCGCGCGGGGAGGCGCCCAGCGCCATCCCGGCGATCAAGCCGCTGCGAGCATCTTCATCGTTCGATCTCCTGGGTTGTTGTAAATGAACCGGCCTATTTCGTGGCCTCGTCCTTCTTCCAGCTCTTGAGGACCGCCGCGAGCTCGGTCTTGAGGGCCGCGCCCGACTTGGGGAGGGTGACCTTCTTGACCACGCGCGCCTTCGGATCTTCCACCCGCACATTAACGATCCACATCGCGGGGAGCGCGGAGAGCCCCAGCGCCTTGGCGTCGTCCGACTTGGGATCGATCGTGCGCTGGACCCACACCGCCTTGTCGTACAGCGCCGCCAGCGGCAGGGCGCCGAACTCCGCGAGGGCGGCGTCCGACTTCGCCTTGTCGTCGCGATAGACGATGACGAGGGGCTTGCCCTCTTCCTTCGCCTGCGCGGCGGCCGTCTCCTCGGACTCCACCCACTTCGGCGACCGGCTGAACTTCCCTACCGTGTCGTCGATCTGCTTGATGAGTTCCCCGGCTTCGCGACTTCCCTCCGTGGCCTTGGTGCCGTCGGGCTTGAGGAAGAAGACCTGGGGGTAGCCGTTCACGCCGAACTTCTTGGCGATCGCGTCGTACCGGCCCGCGATGAGCATGATCCGGGTCAGCTTCTCCGTCGCCTTCACGACCGTGTCGTCGCTGAAGGCGCCGGCGTCCAGCTCGGCGCAGAAATGGCAGCCGTCCATCGTGAAGTACAGCAGGATCGGGCGGCCGGTCTGGTTGCACTGCTCGACCATGGCCTCGTAGTCCTTGACGTTCTTGGGTTCGTTCCAGGTGACCTTCCCGCCGTGGGGCGCGGCGAACCGGGCCCCGACGAGGGCGGCGGCGAGGGCGAGAAGGGCCAGCGATGTGCGCTTCAACTTGTTCAAATCCTCTCTAAGTGCGACAGGTCAAAGTTCCCGAAGTCCCGAAATCGTGAACGGACGTAGCGTCGCTCACGGGACGGGCATGGGCGGTCGGTCGGACTTGGGAGGCCGGAGGATGCGGCGGGGAGCTAGCGAAGAGGAGCCGACCGTTCCCCGCGCGATCCGGCCTGGACGGGCGTCCAGCCGTCGCCCATGCGCGCCGATCACGTATGGGGCGGGGGGGTGGTGTTCCGACTCGAGAAGTTCATCGTTGTTATAAGAGACACGACAGGATCGCCTCCGGTGCCTTTAAATTCGTCAAGAGGCTCGTGGAACCGCGACGACTCCTCCACTGTCAGCCCCCCGCCGTTGTTAACCGCATTCTGAAGCAACGGAGTCGCCCCGGTGAAGAAGTACCGGGCCGACGGGGCACGGTCCGCGGTCCGGCGGATCAAACCTTCGCGAACGACCTCAGCTTTCGATGGAGGGTGGCGATCCCGATTTTCAGGGCCTCCGCCGTCTTGGAGCGGTTTCCCCCTTGCGAATCCAGGGCGGCCAGGATGTGATTCTTCTCGACTTCCTTCAATGGACGAAGGGGGCCGCCCGCCGCCTGAGCGGTGACCGCGAGACGGATCTCCGGAGGCAACTCGTCCAGTTCCACGCGGCTCTTCCGGGCCAGCGCGACGGCGCGTTCCATGGCGTTCTCGAGTTCCCGCACATTCCCCGGCCACCCGTAATTCAGCAGCTGGTCCGCGGCCGCCGGAGAGAGCGTCTCCACTTGACGCTTCATACGAAGAGCCGATTCGGCCAGGAACATCCGGGCCAGCGGGAGGATGTCCTCCCGACGCTCGCGCAAGGGCGGAACCGACAGCTCGACCACATTCAGCCGGTAGTAGAGATCCTTGCGGAATCGCTTGGCCGCCACTTCGACGGCAAGATCGCGATTGGTGGACGTCACGATGCGCACATTGATGGGCCGGGAACGATTCTCCCCCACGCGCCTGATCTCCCTCTGTTGGAAGGCCCTGAGGAGTTTCACCTGCATCGATCCGGGGATGTCTCCCACCTCGTCCAGGAAGAGCGTTCCGCCGTTGGCCGCTTCGAACAGCCCGGGCCGGTCCTGCTCCGCCCCCGTGAAGGAGCCCCGGGCGTGCCCGAAGAGTTCGCTCTCGAACAGCGATTCGGGGACCGCCCCGCAGTTCAAGGCGATGAAGGGTCCATGGGAACGGGCGGACAAATCGTGCAGAAGCCGTGCGATCCGCTCCTTCCCCGCGCCGCTCTCCCCCGAGATCATCACGGTGGAATCCACGCCGGCCATGCGCTTCGCCTGTTCCACCACCCGGTGCATGGTTTCGCTGCGCGCCATGATGCCCGAGGGGTCATCGTCCAGGCCGGCGACCCGGGAGAGCTGTCGCGACCGCTCCTGCAGCTTTCGTTCGGTTCGTTTCAGCTCCTCGGCGACGTGCTTCAGGGAGGCGTCGATCCCCTTGTTCTCGAAGAACGGCAGTTGGTCGTCAATTTCCTTCCCCCATTCCTCCCGGGTGCGGGCCAGGACGTGACAGGCCGGGTCTCCCCGGCCAAGGCAGCGGTCCTCGACCGCGTAGACCTCCTTCTCCATGGAGGAGCTGAGGTACCCGCTCGCCAGGCCGCACAGGGTCCAGCAAACGGTGTATTCGGCGCGGCCCTGGTGGAGGAGATGCTGCTCCGCCTCGTAGGACGCCTTCCACGTGGCTCCCTTCCCGAGATGCACCCCCGAGGATTCAAGTGGGGGCTCCACGAGACCCTGGAGGCAGTAGATCCGCGGCCCGGCCAGGCGCCACTCCTCTTCGTTGTCCCATTTGAATTCGGTGCGCATCGCGTCGGCCATGCGCTTCCCATGCACGTATCCGAATCGGGTCAGGATGCTGCGCGCGACGTTTACCCCGAAGGTGTCGATCAACTCCTTTCGGAGGAGACCGTGGGCGACCGCATCCAGGATCACGGCCCTTCGGCCGGCGAACCGGACAATGCCCCCCGCGGGGTCGAATTGAAGCAGTTCCTTCAGATTCAGATCGTCGGCGCGCATGGGATGGCCTCCGTCAAAACCCTTTCAGGCTGTCAGGCCGGACGGCGAAATCGTATCAGAATGATATCGCTGAAGTTCAGGGTGATCATGAAAATTCAGCTCGGATCCCACATTTCCGAACAAAAGAGGTGTCTTCCACGACGGTCAATATGATCCCTTGCGATCAATCAGATTGCAACCTGAAAGTAGCAGGTAAGGGGAAGCGGTCCTGGCGGATCGATGCGCGTTGCCTGTCGTTTCCTCTCTGTCAACGTCGTCAGGCGCGTGGCTCGGTCCAGATTTGCCGGGCTTGAAGGAAGCCCGAGGACCCCGAGCTGGAACTGCTCCCTCATCTCACGCTCAGCTGTCCAAGAGTACCGGAGCCGCTTCGCACGACCACGATCTGCTCTACCGTGAACTGGATCCGAGCCATGCAAAGTCCCAATTCTGGCCCGAAAAATGTCGCTCAATCTGGAGGAGCTCCAAGGGAAAGGTCACGCAATCCGTGGTATGCTTGTAGAGTGGATAAAATCGATGTCCCGCTTGATCCACAGTGGCGACGCCTATGATCACGGTCCGTAGAGGCAAGGGGCGCCACTTCGAGCGACACCGCAAGCTCGAGGTCTGGCTCACGTTCTACCCCCAGAACCGGGAGGACCCACTCGCCGACGGCTTCGGAACCCTCGAGTTCCTCAACGAGGAGCGCCTCCCACCGGGCGCCGAGGCACGGCTCCGCCTGCCTCACGATGCGGAGGTCGTCAGCTACGTTTACGAAGGTGCGCTCGAATACGAGGATCCGATGGGGCGCTGGGGCGTCATCCAGGCGGGCGAGTTCCAGCGCATCAGCGGCGGCCATGGCCGCGTCGAGAGGAATGCGTCGAAAACCGACTGGGCGCACATCTTCCGGATTCAGCTGCGCGCCTCGAAAGCTGGAAGCGAGTCCTTCTGTGAGCAGAAACGCTTCAGCACGGCGGAGCGCCGGGGAAGGCTTTTCGCGGTCGCCTCGCCCGACACCCGCGGAGGATCCCTGCGAATCCACCAGAACACCTTGATGTATTCAGCCGTGCTCGACCCCGGGCAGCACGTGGTCCACGAGCTTTCTCCGGGGCGAAGCGCGTGGCTGCACGTCGTGAATGGAGAGATCCGCCTCGGCGACATCGTACTGGCCATGGGAGACGGCGCCGGCGTCACGGCCGAATCCGCGGTTTCACTCACGGCACTTGAAAAATCCTCCATCCTGCTTCTCGACGTCGGCGAATTGAGCCCGCCGGGCCAAGCCGCCCAGCCCGCATATCGGTGGGCGAAGGAGCTTTCCGGCGCCGACTTGTTCAGGATACTCTGGGACGCGCTCGTCGACGTCCTCGGTCCCGCGGCCACGGCGGCCATCGTGAGTCGATCGGCGCGCCGCGCGCTGCCCCAGGGCCCGGAGTTGGCTGAGTTGGCCATCACGCGAGTGGACGGGGCGTACGGATACGTGCTGCCGCCCTCCTTCGGCGAGGCCGCCAGCGGACTGGCCCCGCTTCGCGACCTACTCGACGAGATCCAGGCGCCGCTCGTCCAACTGACGGGCCAGGTTGTCCTTCGCCATCTCGAGCGGATCCCTGAGCTTCGAGAGTGGGCGACTCTCCGGGGCAAGACTCGGCGGGTGGGATAAGGCGGTTCACGTGGTTCGAGAAGCGGGGCTTTTAACGCCGTAGAAGGTACGACGATGACCTCGAAACCGGCCCCGATGGAGCGCCTGTCGACCGGAAGCGCCGCCTTCGACCGCATCCTTGGAGGTGGGCTGCCCGTCCGGTCCCTGACCGTGGTCGCCGGCGAGCCCGGCGCGGGCAAGACCCTGTTCTCCCTGCAAATTCTCTTCCACCTCACGGGGCAGGGCAAGAAGTGCCTTTACTTCACTACGCTCTCCGAGCCGTCGGTGAAGCTCGTTCACCATATGCAGCAGTTCTCCTTTTTCAACGTGGAGGCGATCGGCAAGCAGCTCGTCTTCGTCGACCTTGGCTCGGTGATCCGGGGAAACGACACTGAAGCCGCCCTCGATGCGATCGTGAACCGGGTTGAGCGGGAAGAACCCGCCATCGTGGTCATCGACAGCTTCAAGGCCATGCGCGACATGATCGGCGATGGGCCGAAGATACGCACGTTCGTATACGATCTTGCCGTCCATATCGCGGCCTGGGGAGCCGCCACCCTCTTCGTCGGCGAATACGTCGAGGAGGAGATCATGCATTTCCCCGAGTTCGCCATCGCCGACGGCATCCTCCGCTTCAGCACCAACCGGCAGGAATTGACGGCGGTGCGCGTGGTGGAGGTCCTCAAGCTGCGCGGAGCCGACTGCATCACCGGCCGTCACTTTTTCGAGATCGGCGCCGCCGGGCTCACCTTCTTCCCGCGGGTGCGGGGCCCCGATACGAACGGCCATGCAGAGATGGCGTCGTTCGCCGAGCGAGCCTCGACGGGGATCGCCGGGTTCGATGAGATGCTCGGCGGCGGGTTGCCGCGCTCAAGCTCGACCGTGATCCAGGGCGGTACCGGCACGGGCAAAACGCTGCTCGGACTTCATTTCCTCATCGAGGGAGCGCGCCTGGGAGAGTCCGGCATCCACTTCACGCTGGAGGAAACGCCCGACCAGGTGCGTGGTATCGCCCATGCCTTTGGATGGGACGTGCGCGAGCTCGAAAAGCGCCGGCTCTTGTTCATCTGCCACGGCTCCCCCGTCGAACTCTCGACCGACGCCTTCCTCAATCGGGCGCGCCAGATGGCTGAGCAGGTCGGGGCCAAGCGCGCCGTGCTCGACAGCCTCACCAGCATGTCGCTTGGCGTGCCGTCCGAGCGGCGATTCAAGGAGCTGGTCTACGCCATGACCAAGCACTTCCGCGCGTTGGGCGTCACTTTCAACCTGAACATGGAGACAGCCGAGCTGCTCGGTTCCGCCCAACTCTCGGGGCACGGAGTCTCGTTCGCCGCCGACAACGTGATTCAACTCAAGTACATCGAGGTGGAAGGACGCCTCGAGCGCGGCCTCTCTGTCCTGAAGGCGCGCGGGATACGGCACGCGACGGATGTGCGCAGGATGAACTTCACCCAGAAGGGCATCGAGGTGGGATCACCGTTCATGGGCTTGCGTGGCGTCCTGACCGGTCTGCCCACCCCGCTGGATCCCACGGATAAATGAGGTCGTGCCGCGCCAAGGGGGCCGAAGGCTCGAAATCCCCGTTGCGGGCGATACAAGTACAGAGAATCCCGAAATACGAGGCTCCGGAGACGTTTTCGCGAGCCTAGGCGACCGCATCCAGAATCACGGCCCATCGGCCGCCGAACCGGACAATTTCCCCCGCGGGGTCGAAGTCCAGGAGTTCCTTCAAATTCAGATTGTCGGCGCGCAGGCGATGGGCCCCGTCAAATCCCTTTCAGGCTGTCACGCGCGACTGCGAAACAGGATCAAAAAGATACCGCCGACGATCAGTGTAATCGTGAAATTTCAGACCGGACCCCCCTTACGTCATTATTCTCCGGCCGGGCCCCGTGGCCTGAGATTTGCTCTCTTTAGGTTAGGGACATCTCTTATCCTGCAGTGTAGAAATTTCGGAAGTAGACCCATGCTTAGGTTGCGAGAGGGAACGAGTCGTCGACACACCGACCTCTCGGGCCTTGAAACGTGGATGACTTTCGACTCCGAGGATCGCCAGGACCGATTCTGCGACGGATTCCGCTCTCTGCAGGTTTTCAACGAAAAAAGCCTCGCCCCAGGACGGAGCATTCCGGCGCGGTCGCGACAGAACTTGGAGACTCTTACCTACGTCCTGGACGGAACCCTCCTCCATGAGGACGACGGGGGCCATACCGGGGTCATCCGCTCCGGCGAATTCCAGCACATGAGCGCGGGGAGTGGGATGCGCCATCAGCGACTGAACGGCTCGCAGGTGGATCACGCGCATGTCTTCGAGGGCAGGCTCCGGTCCGATTCGAAAGGCAAAACCCCGGATTGCGTGCAAAAACGATTCTCCGCGGCGGATCGGAAAGGGGTCTTCTGTCTCATAGCGTCGCCCGACGAACTTCGGTCGTCCTTCCATTTGCGTCAGGATATCCGGGTGTACTCCTCGCTGCCCGATAGGGGATGCCATCTGATCCACGAGCTCAAGCCCGGCCGCCAGGCGTGGCTGCACGTGGTCCGGGGTAGAATCCAGCTCCACGATCTTTCGCTCATCGCGGGAGACGGGGTCGCTTATCTGGACGAGATCTCAGTTTCCGTCACGGCCCTGGAGCCTTCGGAACTTCTGCTCTTCGATCTCGCCTGAGAATTCTCCGTGGAGATTCGCGGAGAGAATTGCCGGAACGACGAATCAGTGAAGTTTCTTGCAGCAGGTCGCGCAGATGGTGGGATAGGTGTGGAAATTCCGTGTCTCGCACTTGACGTAACACATCCAGCATCGCTGCCAATCGGCCCGGATCTGCTCGACGGTCCCGCAGTGGACGCACAGGAGCTCGGACGGCCCCGGGGGCGCGCCCTTGTTCTCGATCATCCCGGTCATGGAAGGTGCCTCCTGTCGTGGTCCGGCCGGCGGATCGGCCTACCTTGAACTCTTCTTCCGCTTCGACGCGCTCCGTCACCGCCCGCGGGCCAGGGGGACGGTGCCAGGGAGCAGGAGTGCCGGGCCGAGGCCTCGTGCCACTCCATCGGCCATAGGAAGTACTTCTTCAAGGCGACAACAAAACCCTTGATGGCCGTCTCCCTGGTCCCCGCCATGGCGCTTCCTTGTTTCCCTGCGTGTTTATGGAGCCGGCTCGACGACCGTGTTCTGATCGAGAACGACCGCCGTCTGCGCCAGCAGCCTGCCGTTGATCGACGCGCCCGTCTGCAGCGTGATCGAGGTCTGACACATGAAGACTCCCTCGACGTGGGCCGTCGTGCCGACGTCCACGAAACCGGCGACCTGCCAGAAGATGTTCTTGGCCAGGGCGCCGCCGGAAAGGGTGATATTCACCGTGTTGCTGACGGTCAGATCCGCCGCAATCTGGAAGATCCAGACGTCCGTCGCACTCCCCGTGAGGGTGATATCGGTCGGGATCAGCAGACCGGTGCCCCACTTGTAAACGCCCGAGGTGAGGGTCATCCCGCCGATGTCCCCGGCGCCCAATTCGGTGAAGTCAGGCGCGCGCCCCGCGGCGTCGGTGAAGGCGAGCTGCATGTCGCCGACGGACGTGGTCATGTTGGACGGGGTGGGCGGCGCGTAATCGGCCGCGTACACATTCCCGATGACCTGCGGGGAGGTCGCGAAGACGTTCGTGGCATCCGCGGTCAGGGAGAAACCTGTGATGAAGGTGGCCGCCGCGGGGCTGACTCCGATGTTCCCCGTTATGGCGGAAGCGGGCACGGTGGAGATTCCGCTCTTGGCGAGGATCGCGAAATTGCCGGCCGTCCCGAGATTCACGGCGAGCCCGGGCTCCACGGTGATTCCGGTGGTGAAGCTCCAGACGTAATTCGCCCCCAGGGCGACGCCAGGAGCTCTCTTGGCTCCGGTGGTGATCGTCGCGGTGAAGGTCGTGTTGTCCGCGAGGTGCGCGGAAGGCCAGAAGGTCGCTTTCGAGTTCGCGTAGATCACGGTGCCGGCGACTTCGACCGGCGGATTCCCGGAGGCCACCGTGAACGACGTCACGGTCAGCGTGGCGGAATCCATCGCCTCGCTGAAGGTGGCGGTGGCGTTCCCGTTGACGGGGACGTCGGTGGCGACGTTGAGGGGCGTGCTGGACATGACCGTCGGGACCACCGTCTGCGAGGTCGAGCCGTCATGGCCGGACCCTCCGCAGGAGACGGCCATCGAGAGCAGCAGGAAGGCCGCTCCGATTTTCAATAAGCTCGATTTCGAATTCATCATCGTCGATTCCTTTCGTGGATCGCGCGTGGGCGCGATCCCCATGGTTTTGAAAAAGCCGCCGAATCCGTTCATGGGTTTTCCCGGATTAAGGCTGCGTCACGATATTCGAATCCAGGGTGACCGCCGTCTGCGCCAGGAATCGGCCGTTCGCCGAGGCGCCGGTGTTGACGACGATCGAGGTCTGGGACAGGATGACTCCCTCGAAATGCGAAGTCGTTCCCAGCTCCACGGCGCCGAAGACCTGCCAGAAGACGTTCTCCGACTTGACGCCGCCGAGGAGGATGATCCGCGTGGCGGAACTCAGGGTGAGATTCTGCGCAATCTGGAAGATCCAGACGTCATTGGGACCGCCCGCGAGGGTGACGTCCGTCGGAATCAGGACGCCGGTGCCCCACTTGTAAACGGCCGGGGGGAGCGTGAGACCGCCGATATTCCCGGCGCCCAGCTCGGTGTAATCCGGCGCGCGTCCGGCGGCGTCGGTATACGCGGCTTCCATGTTGAGCACGGCCGTCGTCAGGTTGGCCGGCGTGGGAACCGTATAGTCGGCGGCGAAGATATGTCCGTTGACCTGGGCCGAGGTCGCGAACGTACCCGAACCATCAACGACCAGGGAATATCCCGTGATGAAACTCGCGGCGGACGGACTCAACCCGATGTTCCCGGTCACGACGGACGTGGGAACCGAGGAGCTCGCCGACTTCGCCAGGATCACGTAGTCGCCGGCCATTCCGAGGTTGACCATCGCCGGGCCCCTGCCCAGCCCGCCGGCCCCGGTGCCCAATCCGGCGTTCAGGCCTCCGTCCGAACCGCCGCCGCCGCCGCAACCTCCGCCCGCGATCATGAAGACGGCCAGGAGGGACAGCACAAATCGCATCGACCAGGCTTTGCTTTCGCGCATGTGTTTTCTCTTTCTCGTTGAACGTTGGAAAATACGGCGTTGACCCGTTTGATGAATCGTCAGCCTCGTCCTTTCATGCAAGTACTCCCTTCACCGCTCCTCGCCAGGTCCGTTGGAAGCCGCTGCGCTGAATCAGCGCAGCACGATCCACACGCCGTTGACGTACGAATGCCCGCAGCCCTCACAGTGCCGATGGTTCTCGCTGTAGCGCCAGGTCTCCTTCTGCCGGTAGTGCCCGCAGTCGGCCGAATGAACGTGGCCCGCCGGAATCACGGCCACGGTGTCCCCGTTCCGGGCGCGAAAGACGCACCCCGGGAGGGCGATGGTCGCCATGGCGACCGCCAGGATCAGCAGGATCTTCATGACTTGGTTCTCCTTCTTCTCGAGCCCGGATGGGAAGCGCCGGGCCGAATGAGGCACGGCGCCACCGTCTGTCATCGCAGATGCTCGGCCACACGGCGTGTTCTAACGCGTGGTCTATCAGCGGTTTGCGTGGATGGAGCGGACCCGACCCGTGATCACATTGATTGAGACGGAAGACGTTTAGCTCGCGGCGGAGAAGGAAAGGAAGGCTTGGCCAGGGTTTCAATGCCTGCGGAAGATCCACGCGAGGGGATCGGTGTGGCCCGGCTGAATGCGCCCATGTCGGATCGTGGCTCATCGTGACCCCCGAATCGGAAGTCCGGTGGCGTGGCGCCAAAGAAGAGATCGTCGGCGGCCGGCACCCCTTTGATCAAAATGATCGCGGCAATGTCAGAATGATCGCCCTTGGAATGGTCCCTTCAATGCGTCCGCAAGCCGCCGGTTCACGGCCTCGGGCCTGCGTCGACGGCCGTCCCGGGTCTTCAAACCGCCGAGCCAGAATGATCAATCGACCGGCCTGGACCCACCGATGCGCCTGATCCCGGCCCATGAAGGACGAGCCAGGTGGCCCGCTCTTTGCTCTCCGTAGGACTCCACGGAGCCTGTGGCCCTAGAAAGATCTGGCGGGACGGATTTCGACCACGGAAGGAGAACTTGTGATTCTGAACATGCTGATGGCCGCGCAGGATGCGGGTACGGCGAGGGAGGCGATCGAGTACGCGGCGCGCGAGGCGACGGCCCCGGAGCTCGAACACTTCGCCGGCGGAGATACCATCGTCATCTCCGGGCTGCTGCTCGTCATCGTCGTCGTTGTCCTCCTCTGGTGGCTGCTCATGAAATAGCGAAGGGGACACCGGAGCGCTCTCGAATGATCCGGCGCGTCTTGCCGCATCGATTTCAGGAAGCCCGGCGCGCGCTCCTGATGGCCGCCGCGCTGGCCGCCCTCGCCCTGGCCGGATGTTCGACCTACCTGGGGGGATCACGTCCCATCGATCCGTCGGAGCTTGCGGCTCCCGGGTGGATCGCCGTGCCGAACGTGATATACATCGCGCAGCAGGAGGAGAAAGACTGCGGAGCCGCGGCGCTGGCGATGGTGTTGGTGCACTGGAAATTGGCCCTGGGGATAGAGGAAGTGCGCGCCGCGTGTCCACCGGACCCGAAGCGCGGCACGGAAGCCGGCGCGCTCCGCGACTTCGCGAGGACCAAGGGTCTGCGCGCCTTCCTGTTCGAAGGCGACTACAGGGTCTTCGAGAAGGAACTGGCACGGGGACGGCCCGTGCTGGTCGGGATGTTCAAGCGGACGCTCGGAGGCCTGGCCACGCACTTCGAGGTGGTCGTGGGGTATCACCCGGAGCGCGGCCTCGTGATGACGCTGGATCCCGCCTTGGGCCCCCGCGTGAATGAAAAGACGGGATTCAGCCAGGAATGGGAACTGGCGAAGTGCCTGACGCTCGTGGTATTCCTCGTGAACGACAAATAACGACGGGGGCCGCGTCCATCGTCGCGGCTTGCATCACTCCGGGAGAGCCCGAACCGTTCGATTTCCCGGCCGCGAAAATCCTCAGAACAGCTTTCGGAACGGATAGGCCACGCGCTCGAGGATCCGCCGGCCCCAGCCGCGGATCCGCCAGGCCGCCGGCGTGATTTCACGCGATTGCGCGCAGTCTCCCTGGAACATCGCCTCCGCGCGCCGCGCAAAATCCTCGTCGCTGACGATCGCGATCAGCTCGTAGTTGTGGAAGGCCGAGAGCCGGTCTATGTTGTAGGAGCCCACCGTCGACCACCTTCCGTCGACGACCATCGTCTTCGCGTGCATCATCGGCCCCTGCCATTCGAAGATCCGGATGCCCGCAAGGAGATGCGAGGTGAAGAGCCGTTGCATGCCATAGAGCACGGGGGCGAAGTCGGTGCGGCCGGGCACGAGAAGGCGCACGTCGACCCCCCGCCGGCGCGCCGCGCGCAGTTTCCTGCTGAAGCGCAGCGAAGGCAGGAAGTAGGCGCTCGTGATCCAAACTCGGTCGCGCGCCTTTTCGATCGCGTGGCGGTAGTGCTTTGAAATCTCCCAGCGGTCCCGAAGGCGCTGCGAGCTGACGGCGAGCATGCGCGCATCCCCGCCTTTCAGGACGTGCGCCGGCGGCCGGCTGGGGAGCGGAGGGTCGTTCCTTCGCACGCGCCTCCAGAGCTCAAGAAAGCTCTCTTGAAGCTCCAAGACGCACGGCCCCTCGATCTCGACCAGGGTGTCGCGCCAGCCGAGGCCTCCCTCGGCGATCGAGGCGTACTCGCGCGAGATGTTGAGCCCGCCGACGAACGCCACGCGGCCGTCGACCACCAGGAGCTTGCGGTGGTTGCGCCGGCCGAACGCGAGTCCCGCGAGCCAGCGCAGGAGCGGTTTGAACTGGATGACCTTCACATCCCGCGCGCGGAGTTCGCCGAAAAACGACGCCTCCGTCGAGTGAGAGCCGACGGCGTCGTAATGGACCCGGACGTCGATGCCGGCCTGTGCGCGCTCGGCCAGCGCGTCCGCGAAGATGCGGCCCGTCGTGTCATCGGCGAACGTGTACGTTTCCAGGAGCACGCTGGCCTTCGCGCCGCGGATCGCCTCCAGCATGCGGGGGTATGCCTCGGCTCCGTCCCGATGAAGCTCGAGGCGATGGCCCGGGCGCAGCATTTCCGGCTTCAGGCAAAGCCGGTCGTTCGCGAGTTTCGGGGGCGCCATTTCCACTCCCTCCAGGGCGGGCGATGCACGGAACCTAGAATGGGGAGCAAAGGAAGCGCCAACTTCTCCGCGCCGCGGGGAACGTCCCGCTCCCGGTGGGGCGACCACTATGATAGGTCGAACTATCATCATGATCGTCTTTCGCGGATGGGAGCCGCGAATGCAGGTGCATGAGCTTCCGACAAGCCATGGCCGATCGTCTGCTCTAGATTCAACCTCGGCGGCCTTGCCGGACCCTCTCCCGGTCCCAGGGCGGAGAGCCGCCGGGTCTTGGAACTTGAAGGAGATCTGCCATGCTTCGATGGGCCCTGGCCTTTTTCATCATCGCGGTTGTCGCGGGCGTCCTGGGTTTCGGCGGCATCGCCGCCGGAGCGTCCGACATCGCCCGGTTCTGTTTCTTCCTGTTCATCGTGATCTTCCTTGTGTCCCTGGTTTGGGGCCTGGCGACCGGACGAAGGGCCGCCCCTCCCCTGTAGGCCGGCCGTCGGCGATCGGATTGTGAGGAAACCATGCGAAAGTTTGTCGGCGCGACGGTCATCGTCTTGGGCGTCATTCTCGTGATTGCCGGACTGAATGCCTCCGATTCCGTGGCCTCCCGATTCTCAAGGCTCTTCACCGGATCGTCCACGGACAAGACGATCTGGCTCCTGATCGGGGGAGCCTGCGCCTTGATCTTCGGCATGTCGCTGACGTTTTTCCGCAAGGGCCAGCGGGCTTAGGCAGGCGGCGGTCCTCGTCGCCACCGATCGAATCGGCCGACGGCGTCGCGGGAAACCTTCATCACTTCGGCGGGAAGCGCCCTGCACGCGCTTCGAAATCGCGTCCCAGTCCACCACGTTCCACCGCGGGGAAACGTGGCGCTTCAAGTCTTCAAACACGCGGCGCCTGGCGGGGACGATGAATTGGAACCAGGCTTGTCCGGTCAGGGGTGGCCGATGTCCCGCCAATCGACGGCTCCAAAATCCGGCTCACTGATGTAGGTGTAGAAGATACTCAGGGCTCCCACCTCCTCAAATCCGCCGACCACGTCGAAGAGGCTGGAATTGCGTACGGACGAAACGAACTGAATCCCGAGCGCATGGTGCCCGTACACCCGCACCGTCAACGACACCTGCCCGCGGAGGATATTTTCCCTCACGGTTTCATCGTGGGAGAAGTATCCGCCGACGTAGTACTCGCGGCCCGTCATGTCGAGCATGGCCACATCGCCGAAGATGAAACGAAATGCCGCCAGTCCCTGCGGGCTGTACCCGTAGTGGAAGTCACGATCCGTGCGGGCGTCGGCGATGGTGCCGACGGCCGTCCAACCGACGCCGGCCAGGAGCGTGCCCTGGAGCGTCACCACGTCCGAGACCCGGATCTGGCCCGTCGTACCCAGGGAAAGGGCCGTGGACGAGACGCTGAAAACCTCCGGCGACATGTAGTCGTAGCTCCCGTAGAGACCCCAGATTCCGCGATAGGAGTCTCCCACGGCATAAGGCGCGCCGTAGAGGAGCCCGCGCGTCATGATGCTCTCCGGAAGCGCGCGGCTGCTGGAGGTGGCGGCGGCTTCAAATTGAAAGTAGTCGAAGGGCCTTGTGTACGTATAGCCGGGCTTCCCGGGGAGCCCGTATTCGAACGAAAAATCCGCGACGGCCTCCTCCCGCGGAGCGTCGCTCAAAGCGCCCAGGTCCGCCAATCGCGCGTTCCGTCTCGCGCCGACGCCGAAGCGCATGAACGTGGAGGCCTCGTGGCTCGGGTAGGCCCCGTCGAACCGGTCTCCAAAAGCCACGCGATTGATGCCCGTGGGCGGAGAGATTATCGCCGCCCCCAGCTCTCGGAACAGGCCGGGGCTCCGGCCGCCGCCTTCAAGCAGGAAGCCCGCCATCCGGAAGAGCGCTTCTCCGAGGAAGCTCCCACCGAAAGTGGTCGTGATCAGGTCGTTGGCTGAGGGCGGCCCGGTCTCGCCCGCCACCTCCCAGAGCGCGCTGCCCGCGGCGTCATACCCGAGCGATTCCCAATAGGTGAGTCCGGCCGATCGGGCGAATCCGTGGACCAGGGACCCCTGGTAGGGATGCATGATCTGGTTCGTGGCGAACGGATCGTCGTCGATGATCCACCCCCGGTGCAGGTTCCGCCGGATGCTGGACCAGTCCGTGCGGTACACGTCCTCGACGTCGTAGCGCCGGTCGTACGCATTCAGCAGGAACTCGAAGCCGACGATTTCTACGGCCGGGATGACGTAGCTCTTGCTGGCTTCGTCGCCCCAAGCCGGACCTTGCTGCGGCCTCCCGGGTGGCGCTTCGGTCGGTGCCATTCCCTCGGAATCATCGGGCCGTTCGCGCCGCATCGGGGTCTTGACCCGGGGAACGATTCTGTCGGCCGATATCGTTTCGAGCGTGAGACGGGGGCTTGTCGACGGCGGCGTGCGGGTGTCGGGCAACGCGCCTTGAACGGGCGGGAATTCCTGGATCGCTGGTGCCGACGTCGAGTCCGCCGGCGTATCAGGCATCGCCCCCGGGGAGGGTGCGACGCCGGTCGTGTTGCCGGCAATTTCCTGGCACGCGGGATGCGATTCCCCGGACCTCATATGGGCGCACCCTGCGAAGAGCAGGAAGGCCGCCGCGACTGACCCTAGGTGTCTCATTGCGCTCCCCGCCGATCCGCTGCCGATTCATCAACTCGATGGACGCCATACCCAGGCAAAGAGGCCGTCTCCCGCGACGGCCTCTTTGTCCCGGAGCTATTGGGAGGTGAGTTTAGGTCGCCATGATCGTCCGACCGGCCTTGCGGTTCTTCACCGCACCGCGTCCGCCCGCCGACTTGGCGGCGCGCTTCTTGGCCGCCGTCATCCTGCCGCCCCTGCTTTTCTTCGCCATCGTGGATCTCCTCTGCTGTTTCCTGGCGTTCCAACCGGACGGCGCCCCCCACCTCGGAGGGCGCGATCGCCGTCTTACTTGTTCTTGTGCCCCGGATTCCCGGGCGTGCCGCCGTTCTCGTCATTCGAAGATTTATGATTGTTCGAATTGCCCGGATCGCAACCCTCGGGGCCGTTGCCCACGCCCTGGTTGCACTTCTGCTTGTCCTTGCCCTTGCCGTTAGCCCCGCCGCTGTCGCAGCCGACGACCGTGGTATCCGTGATCGTCGCGTCCGCTTGCGCCCAGGCGTTCCCGTGGAAGGTTCCACGGGTCAGGGTGATGGCCGCTCCGGCGAGGATGGTTCCGATGAAGTCCGAATCGGTCAAGGTCGCGGCTTCGGCGACCCACCACCTCACGTTGCACTCCTGCGCACCGCCGGCCATGACAACCGTGAAGCTGGTTCCCGTCAACGCGCCCGTCCCGCCCTCCCCGATCTTGAAGAGCCAGGTCCCGTTCGAGGGCCCGTCGAGCGTCAACACGCCCGTCAAATCCGCGGCCGCGTCGAAGCAGTAGACACCCGGGGCGAGCGTCACGTCCGCGAGGGTGCCCGTCAAGACCTCGTCGCACGGTTCATTCGCAAGCGCGTCATAGTCCGCGACGAATGCTTCAAACGCCGCAATCGCGTCGGCGTCGCCCACGTGAATCGTCCCATCGACCGTGCTGGTGGTCTGGGTGACCGAACCGGTGGGAGTCGCCTGGAAGGTGCCCACGTCACCGGTGATGGTCGCGTCCGTGAGGGTCACCGCCTGGTCAGCGAGGACCGTGAAGCTGCTGGAATGACTGCCCCCCTTGGCGGCAAACGGGCCGGCGGCACCCGGGCCGGCGGACGAGAGCCCGGTGAAGTTGCTGGATTGGCGCTCGCACCCCGCGGCCAGAAGGACGGCCGACGATAGCGCCAGCAGGAAAGCAGCTCCCAGTTTCCTAAGGCCCGATTTCGAATTCTTCATCGTTGTGTCCTCTTGTTTGATCAAGTTCGATTCCAGGGAACTCTTCCCCGGAACTTCTCCCCGTAGACCGTCAACGCATGGGCGGAACCCAGGACACCCAGGGGATCCAACCTCCGAAGACAATCGGAGTGAACGAACCCGCATCCCATCCGCTTCGCCGGCCCCTCGAGCGGTGGCGTCGTGGCGATGAGTGCTGCAGATGTCCGACCCCGGGTCGGCCAGAGACCGCGACTCGACAGATCCGACGGTTTCATCGGACGCCCTCCTTCATTTTCACCAATCGAGAGCAATCTCTGTGCCATCGGAAAACCGATCGTGAATGGGGCCTTCGCCCCTCGGAGGCGAACACGCGAGAGGTGATCCCGGGGCCTTCCGAGTCGATCAACATGATCTCTTCCCAATCAGAATGATTGCCATGGGGCGTTGTCTGTCTTGGGACGTGGATAGGGACGCGTGGCCGGTTATTTGCTCCCTTCCCCTCGGGGCGGACGCCCGCTCGTGCCGTCCGTGCTGCGGTGGATCCGTCGCGCGTGCAGACGGGGTGACCCGCGCTAATCGCGCCTGATAATTGCTGAGGAGGAAGACTCGTGCCGGTCATTCTTCTGACGATGCTCCTGGCTTTCGCCGGCGGACTCGTCTACGGCAGCTTCTTCGAGTGGACGCTTCACCGGTTCATGATGCACCGGCCGTTTCTCTTCGTGACCCATCCCTTCAAATCGCACGCGATCACGCATCATGGGACGTTCGGCCCCGGGTGGGACTACCACCTCCGGAACGAGGAGAATCGAAGGCTCGTGACGATGGCCTGGTGGAACGGGCCGGCCCTGTTTGTCACGAATGCCCCGGTGGGCGTCCTGGCGGCATGGCTGATCGGATCGTGGTAGATCGTGCCCGGCTTCATGGCCGCGATGTTTCTCTACTACGGCCTGTACGAGTACCTGCATTGGTGCATGCACGTGCCGGGCCCCCGCCGGTTCCAATCGAGCCGCCTCTTCCGCTGGATCGACCGGCATCACCGGCTGCACCATCTCCAGCCGACGCGGAACCTGAACGTCGTCCTGCCGATCGCGGATTTCGTATTTCGCACCCGGCTTTCCCGGGCCCCGATGCGGGTCGGGCGAATCAGGGACCCTGCATCCTTGACAACGCATCGTGGAGCCCCAAGTTGAACACCCATGACGGCCACTCCAAACCTTCCATCGGAGCCATCGTCGCGCTCCTCGCGTTTCTCCTGGCCGGCGCCTGCGGCGGCGGATGCTCGTCATCGGCCCCGGGGACCCGCTGGTCGCGTCACTTCGACGGCGCGGTTTGGGGCGGAGCCCTCGAACAGCAGGTCGCCCGTCCTGATCGTCTCGTGCCCGAGGCGGTGCTGTTGGCGGCGATCCCGGCGGGATTCGCCTACGACACCGACATCCAGGAACACGAGGAGAACCGAGGGGTCAGCCCGACGACGAAGAACGCCGCCAATGCGCTCCAGGTGGTGGCGGCGGCGATCCCGGTGACGATCGGCGCCGTCGATTGGGCGGGCGGCGATGGCGGGCGCCACCTCGAGGTCGTGGCGGAATCGCTGTTAGGCGTCGTGGCGGTCCAGCAGATCCTGGGGCGAACGGTCGGCCGGGAACGACCGAACCACAAGGATGACCGGTCCTTCCCGTCGGGGCACACTTCGTGGTCGTTCGCGGCGACCACGCTGATCGTGCGCGATCTCCATGATCCGTCCGACAGCTCCTTCCACCCTGTTGATGTCTTGCTGTACGCCCCGGCAATTTTCACAGGGTGGGAACGCATCGCTTCCAACCGGCACTGGACTTCGGATGTCGCCTGCGGCGCGCTCCTGGGCGTGTTTCTCACGAACTGGATCTGGGACGCGCACTACCGGAGCGACCAGGAGACGCGACCGGGGATCTTCATGGAGGATCGGCCCCACGGGATTACCTTGAGTCCCAGTCTCGACTTGGTCGAAGGTGGGTTCGTACTCGGAATCAAGCTGGGGTTCTGACGAATTGCGGCCAAGTCAATCCGTCACCGCCCCCCGCCTTTCTTCCGACCCATTTCTGCGCCCGAACCGCGCCTGAATCGGGGCCGGTTGGCATCGAAGTCGGGCGGCGAGATCGCGACCGCGACCGGGGCGTCGCGGCGATGGGCCTCCATCCGCCAGACCACGAGTCCCTTCTTTCGGGCGAGGATCTCCCGCCGGGTCCTCCCCTGGCGCGCATCCGGCCACGGTCCTGGAATGATCTCCGGGTCAAAATGCCTCCGGGCGCCCTCCAGGAGGTACTTCCAGTACGCCTTGTTGTCGGTTTGAAGGACCAGCAATCCATTCGGACGGAGCACCTGCCATGCGCGCTCGAGGAAATCTGGCGTCAGCATCCTCCGCGAGATCTCGGCCGCCTCATAGTAGGGCTGGGGGTGGTAGACATGGATCTCGTCGACGGAATTCCCGGTGAGCCGCGCGAAGAGCCAAGGGACGGCGTCTCCCGTGACGAAGCGGACGTTTGCCAGTCCCCGTTTGTTCGCCCGGTGCGCGGCGAAATCGATGGCGCGCTGGACGAGGTCGATCCCCAGATGGTCGCGATCAGGTCGGGACAGCGCCGATCCGATCAGATAGCGCCCGTTTCCGCATCC